>CAZGAW010000045.1:0-35810 GCA_964523645.1 uncultured bacterium
CGCTGATTCTACTATTTTACCACATACTTATGTTTTACTCAATATGAGTTCATAAGAAGATTTAATGGCTCTGCCAAAAATGATTCAAAATGACAAAGTGCTTAAAGCGAGCCAGCAACGCATAGCATATTTTCAAAACTTGCTCTTACAACTGCGGGTTAAGGCAACACCTGAAGAATTTTCGCTCATCTCAACTGGATATCAGACTGAAATTCTAAAAATGCAGGATGAAGTTCTTGAATACTTGACTCGCCATTCATGTGAACCAATACCAGTGACAGTGATTTCCGCGGAGGCATCAGTTGCTTCAAATAATAGAAAACAATAATTGTTCAAGCATTTCCTATTGGGTGAAACAGCAGAATGGGCATTGAGGGATCTTATGAATACAACGGAACTGATAAATGAACTTGCATCCTTAATGGGACTTCAGCCTGGCGAACTACCCTCTATTGAAATAAACCAGAAATCTGCCCCTCGTCGTTTGATTGGGCAACTGGTCCGCCAAAATTATATTCCCTCTTATCAGGATGCCCCTAATGATTTGAAATGGTTAGTTGAGGGTGAGGGAGATTGCCAACCCGATCCTTCTATTCATATCATTGACCTACTCGGTGTATATCAAAGTAGAAATAACAAAGTCATCTTGTATGATCTTCTAATCCAATTGTGTGCTTTGAAGTTGGGAGTAAATTATGCAGGTCTCCGGAAAGTCGTCATGTTGCATGAACTTTCACATGCAGTAACACACCGCGGTTTAGATTCTAATGACAGAATGTGGGAATGTTTCGATATAGCCGACAAGGAATCAAAGGAATATTTTGCACAGATATATACTTATAAGTTCCTTCAAAATACCGAGCAATCATACTTAACGATTATGAACAAACTGTCTGAAGTTCAACCGAGTGTATACCAAACGTATCAAAAATCCATTGATATAGGTGTTAACTTGATTAATGGAGAACTTCTCGCGGCTCGTAACGCTGTTCCCGATGGTTTTGAGATTTATCCATTGGCGTTATTGAGGGAAAATTGGGAAGTCCACTTTGACAATTTACAGAGATACAGGTCCCTCAAAATGACAACGTCTCTTGAACCGCAATATGAAACAGTAAGTGAAGGCACACAGTTTTCGATTACCGCAAACAAAATAAGAATTCGCAGTTTTGACTACAGACCATCAAGTGATGAATTTTCTGTTGAATCCACCATGAGTGTTTACCGCTTTATTCTGGATCATCTGGAGGAAATAAAGGAGGAATCCTCTGAACAACAAGACGGGAAACCCTTATTTTACGTAGACTTTGACGGTGGTCAGTACTATTTTAATCTTGCAAATAGTACCTTTGCCCGCGAGTTTTGGATCAAAATAGTTGATATTATAGAAAGTGATTATCCAGTACTTAGCAAAGTACTAAGAGGTTATGAATTTTCATAGTGCCAAATCCTCTCATTATATCTGGTATGTGCATTGAACTGGGTGAAATTTAACGACATAGGATCGTTCTGAACTTTTATCAAGCGCAACGAAAAGTTAAAACCAAATATCTTTGGCTATATCCAGCAGTTTAAACTTTTGCCAAAAAATTTGACACATACTTTAGGTATTTTGGTAGAAAAAATTTGACATTTTTTTCTTAGTATTATATACTGAATTACTAAAATTTGGACTGGCACCGTGGCATAGGCTGTTAGTCTATGCCACCGTTGCAGGGATTCTCAGCAAACCGGGGTTCCACTCATTACGATCTGACGTTATTTTTTTCCCAGCTCTCGAAGGTGTGAAGTTTGTAGAAAAAACTATCAATCTTTGAATATTCAACCGAAATGCGATACTAATTGTCCAAAGTTTAAACTGAATTATTACGGTAAGCAGTGATCCGGTAAACCGGTAAAATTCATTATTGTGACTTTAACTTTCTTTGCGGATTAGAAAATATGAGCAATATCTTCTTCCCAATCGGTGGTGGAAATGAAATCGGTGCCAGTTCTTACTTTGTTAAATTAGGTGGTGATAGGTTCCTGTTAGATTCTGGAATGCGATTACACGGCAAGTATAAGCATCCACGTTTTGTTTCTTTATATGAAGGTAGATTAATTGATCATTTGTGGGATTTAGAGGCGATTCTAATTTCTCATGGACACCTTGACCACATTGGTTCACTACCCACAGTTGCCGCAGAAGCTAAAAACGTCCCTATATATACAACAAAACCTACTATGGACATCCTGGAGTTACAGTTAAAACCTACTCAAATAGATGAAGCATACATAGATGTAGAAGCGGTCAGAAAATACAAGGAAGAGCGGGTTCAGCAAGCTCTTGATAGAATAAAGATAGTTGAATGGAATCAACCAATCCAACTTAAAAATTGCCAAGTCAGTTTCTTCCAAGCTGGACACATATTGGGTGCTTCTATGATCTATATTGAATCTGAATCGGGGAATGTTCTATTCACAGGGGACTTTACACCGTTTAACCAGAAAACTGTGCCCAATTATCAAATTCCCGATAATTTAATAGTAGACTTATTGATCACAGAATCAACTTATGGCTATCAAGAAGCAGTGCATGCAGACGATATCGGTGCCGAACGCGAAGTTTTTGCTAGCAAAATTGAGAAATACTTGGCAAGAGATGGATGGGTTTTAATTCCTGCGTTTGCAATCGGCAGAAGTCAAGAAGTTGCTCTGATTTTGCAAAGTTTAATTTACAGCAAGAGGTTGAAGTCTTTTCCAATTTACATTGACGGTTTAGCACAAGTAGTCTGCAATATTTATGCAAATAACGGAGTTAAAGTTTTTACAAAAAATATAAGGAAAGCAGGTAGAAAATTGCTTCGTAATTTGGACACAGCTGATAAAGGTGTGATTATCGCGAGTTCAGGAATGCTACTTGACAGAAGTGCTTCAGCCAGATATGCTGAGAAACTTCTTCCTGACTCACGGAACGCGCTTTTTTTCAGTGGGTATCTTGATGAAGAGAGCCCTGGACGTAGGTTGGATCAGATGCTTGATGACACAAAAAAGCCATTTCGATTGAACCGGAAAAATGTTCAAGTGAATGCTACCGTGGATACTTATCGTCTCTCTGCTCATACAGATAACAAAGGTATTCTTGAACTTATTGAGAAATTGACACCGAAAAATGTTGTTTTCGTTCATGGCAAACCACAACAGAAATCCAATGTTAATATCTATTGGGATACTTGGAAACAGTTCCAAGATAGGATAACTGTTTACCAAGCTAATAACGGTATGCCAATCTATTTTTGAGGAAAAAGATGGAACTAAAAATAAAAAAACTGATTGAGAAATTTGAATCTGAAGTTAATCCGGAACCTGATCAAAAAGAAATTGAAAGGTATGAACTGGTAAAGGCGGTTTTAGATAATCCAGGAAAACGCCCAAGTGAACTCATACAGCAACTTAAAAAAAATCTCGGGTCCCCTCCACTGATTTTTGTTAAAGGTGAATTCAGGGATAATCGATTGGGTTGGAAAAAAAATAGAGATCTATGGGTTCGAGATATACGTCAAGTAGGAACAAATTTGAGTCAGTTTTCTCAAGAAGAAGACAATGATTATAGAGTTCTGCACGAAAATATTAAGCAAACAATGGAGACAATTCAGATTAATCCACGACGAATGGACCCTAAAGCTATTTTGTTGGTTTTTTGTAATACCTTATCAAATAACGTTAGTTACAAAGATTTACTTAATGCAGTGATTCGCGGGGCAACCTTCAAACAAGCTAACACTTTGTTGCATGAATTGATTAATTTGATTGCTGCAGAACGAGGGTTGGATGAGCAGATATCTAAAGAGGAACGTTTAGGCAGCCTTGTTGCTGACAGAGCCATCGTTGAAAAAGAGCCGGACAAAACCTATGAGCAGAAGAGTGAGGACTCTGAAGTAGAAACAGATAGATTACTTTCACCAGGCCCAACTGTGGAGGAATCTCTGAAGCAAATTCGTGAGATGACAGTAAAGCTAGAACATCTTGAACAGGAGAGAGTAGACCTCCACACAAAATCTGAAATTGCTGAACATCGGATTCGTGAGATGACAGTAAAGCTAGAACATCTTGAGCAGGAGAATGCTGCACTTCTCATGAGGAATCAAGTTGCAGAACATCGTGTTGAACTGCTACAAGAGGAGCTGGTGCAAACTCGCGATGAGGCTGATCGAAATGCAGTTACTTCCTTTTTTCAAGAGATGAATTCAGTCAAACATAGTTCTCTATTGGATCAATTCCTAAAAGTGGGGAAGTTGTTAGAACGCCTACGTCAACAGGAAACAGAAATTCCGCAAGAGTTGGAACTTATACCTACGCTTGTAAGTATGTTTAGCCGCTTTCTTGAAAAACAAGGGATTCAACCGAAGTATAAAGTAGGTTCTGAGCGAGAAATAACATTGAGCGAATCAGATCAATATGAATACTTCGGATCTCAGTTTGAGAACTCGGACGAACGAAAAACCATTGAAGTGTTATCATCAGGTTGGACCTATAAGGGAGATCTCATAATTAAACCGAAAGTTAGAGAGGTTGGTTAACCGTAAGACCGACGTACGTAATATTTCCGACAGTAACGCTCTGTGTTGAATGTGTCATTTTAAACAGAACATTCAAAATCTACGATTTATAGTAAAGCCAGAAAATAAGTTTACATCCTGTAGGGGCAGTTCTTGTGGCTGCCTACAAATTCGCTGTTCACAGTGTATAAGTAATTCTAAAATCTACTATATAAGGAGAAAAAATGGAACCAACAAAACCGACTATTTACTTTGGTATTGATTTAGGCACAACTAATTCTGTGATAAGTTGGGGTTTGCATCCTACAGGAGATGACAAATTTACACCACAAGTTACTTCAATTAAAAGGATGATAGAACGTGGTAGAACAGATAAGAGGGAACTTTTACCTTCTTATGTTTATTTTGATGAAGCTGGGAACACAATCATTGGTGAGTATGCTAAATCATCTATTGCGACATCAACAAATGTTGTCAAGTCAATAAAAAGTAATATGGGACAGCAGATGTCGCTTAACTTCCACGACCTTGATTACACTCCTCCAGAAATTTCAGCGCACATTCTCCGAATGCTAGCAGATGGGGCAGAAACAACGACTGGTACGCGGCCTCAAGAAGTTATCATAACTGTTCCTGCATCCTTCAACCCCGATCAGCGGGCTGCAACCCTTAAAGCGGCAGAACTTGCCGGGTTTACAATTACTGACGATATTCTGCTTGATGAGCCTCACGCAGCTTTATACGACTTTATTAACAGACCAAATGCGGAGGTCCTCATTGATTTTGCTACACCTAAATTGGTTATGGTTTTTGATCTTGGTGGTGGAACACTTGATGTCTCCATTCATAGGATCTCTTATGGACAGAACCGGAAGCTTGATATCAGCAATGTTTCTATAGGACGTTATAGTCAAATTGGTGGGGACAAATTCGACAAAGAGTTGGCAGACCACTTTTTAAATGTGTATAGGGATCACGTGAATCTCCCCGACGATCTGGATGAAAGTACAATGACTTTGTTGGAAAGAAGATTTCAAGAACGTGCGGAACAAGTCAAAAGTGAGTTAGGTACAAAGTATGAAACCCAATTGAGAATATTAAATCATAATCGAAACCTAGATGACGAGATTATTGAGCCAAATGCGGAGGAAATTACAGAGGAGGTCGAGGACAGCCCATTTGAAGAACGATCATTTCATTACACGCTGACGTTGGCTGAATATGAGAACATAATTAAACCTTTACTCGGTACAGATCTTGACTTAGATTCCGTCAGCAGAATTGACGAACTAACTTTTGATGATGATAACATCATCTATCCGATTTTAGACGCATTGGACAAAGGAAAAAAAGCATTAGGTGATTTACCTCAAATTGATGCTGTTCTACTGAACGGTGGTATGACAAAGTTAAGCATTATTAAAAAACGTTTGGAAACTTTTTTCGGTGATCATACCAGAATTATTGAGGCTGGAGATGCGGATAAGGCAGTAGCACTCGGTGCTGCATACTATCACTACGATGTTGCATCTAAGGCCGGCCGTTATCATAATAAACCTAACATCTTGCCTGATACGATTGGACTTGAAGTTACAGGAGGCAAAGTTATTCCCCTCGTAGAAGCAGGAACATCTTTGCCATCCAAGCCAACGAAATACGACAAATTAGAGGTAATAGCAGGTAAAGATCATATAGAACTCCCTTTCTATAGTGGTCGCCGAAGTGACACAAAACCACCGAATCGAAAACTACTCGTACAGAAGGTTGAATTTGGAAAACCTCTTTCAAAGAATGAACCTGTCATTATACAGATGGAAGTTGACGAAAGAGGAATTTTGAATGTTGAAGGATGGTTGGAAGCGGCACCGAATGAAAAATTTGAAGCAACGGTGGGTTCTGGACAGTCAGAGGAGACAACATCAGATGGAAATGGAAGAGAATCACCAGAATCCATCAGGGCATCTCAGCAACAACGCCACCGGTTAGATGTCGACGTGGAACTAAAAGAACTACGAAAATTGTTGAGACAATATCCTCGTGAATACGAGACCTACCGCCTAAATATCATTATGGAACAGATTAGAAATCTGGAATCAAAAATTGTTGATGCTGCCAATGCATCGGAGTTTATTGACCCATTGATCACAAGTGTCAGGAATCAGCGTGGAAGATTTGAACAAGGAAGGATGATGATTTTATTAGGGAGACTTGCTCTTAACTCCGGATTAACAAATAATAACCGTTATGATATTTTAAAAGCTGCGACAGAATTGAGTAACCCTAATTTCATAGGAAGAAGAGAAGCCGCTTACGTAAACTCAGTTATGAGAGAAGCCCTTGTAGCGATTGGTAAGACACAACTTCCGGCTGCACAATCACATCTACTTCAATTTTTTGAGGAGGATATGCCTATTTCTGTCCGCCAAGCTGCTATCATTGCAATAGGGAAGTGTTGTCTTGACCTCAATGCTGTTAGGCGTTTAGAGTCTTTGATTGAATCAAGTGATGAAAGAGTCAGAATTCCTACGAATTGGTCCCTCGGAAAAATTGGCCGCAGGGAAAGGACCCAACCAATCCCAATTCAAGATTTAGGAACGGTAATTGACGCACTTTCAAAGCAGCTTTGGGTTGAACAGCATGATCAAGGAAAGCAACAAGGCATTTATGCTCTCGGCGAAATTTGTGATAGGAGAGAACACGTAACTGATCCTGTTAACCAGAACACCGCTGAACAAGTAATTGAGTTACTAGAAACCTTTTTGAGATCTCAAAAGGGAACAAGTTTTGCAGATTTTGCAAGTTTAGCTCAATCGCAATCAAATAGTCCTTTACAGAAACGTGCACTCTTAGCAATTCGTATGATAAAAGGGGAAATATTGTCAGTTGAAGAGGAACGGAGTTTGCTCAAGATTCGAGAAGACGATTAAGCAATCACTATCATACAGTATAAAGGACAACTAACTCAAGTTCTGTCCTTTACCTCATACTGTGAACACGCATCTGAGACTTTCTAATATCTAATTGATGTAGGACAAACTTATGAAACTAAGCAAATAAGCCACTGCCTGCTCACGTGAGACTGTCGGGAAATCGTCAAGGAATATATCAAGTGAATCGCCTGCAACAAGGTGTTGAATCAGGCTTTCAACTGGCACACGGGTACCAGCAAAAACTAAAGTGCCGTGCATCACACCTGGATCTTGGGAGGCAATCTGTTCTTTCTTCATAACTTGTTTCCCTTCTATAATTTTTTAGATTCTTGATGGGATTCGTTCGACCCAACCTGCGATTGGTCGCTTTTTAAGAGTTTTCAAAGTGTTTCACGCGCCTCTTCAAGTACCGCGTCGATCAACCTATTGCTGAGTCGGAAGCCTTTTTGCTGGAGTTGTAATAGTAATGGTCGAATCGCTCTAATTTTGCCCTTCTTTTTTGCAAGCAGAAGGAAACCTGCTACACCGACTGCTTGTAATCCTAAAGATTGAGCAACTTTTCGCCCGCGTAGGTCGTCAACAAACACGTTCGTTACACCCAGTTCCGTTGCTAATACCAGCGTTTCAGCCTCACCTTTATCAAGAGTCGCCATTAGCATTGTAACGGCTGATGTATTAGAGACGGTTTGCCTGTCAACAAAAGTCGCTTGTCGCAATTCTTTTTCACCCGGTCTTCCCTCTCCTCGCTCAACCACTTCCTCCCAAACTTCGTCCGCGATGATCAACGTTTCGACAAGCACTTTCAAAGTATCCCACTGTTCGCAGAGAGAGATACCAATTACAAATGAGGCATCCGCTACAGCTATCAACCTGCTTGCATCAGTTACTTTGTTTGTTGTATTAAGCATTCGACAGTCTTCAATTCCTGTTGGATTTCCTCAGCATCGTATTCAGCAATCGGGATGTCCGCCTGACTCAGAAGCCGAATAAAATCCCATAAGTGTAATTCTGCCAATTTTGCAGCTTGCCCTAAAGAGAGAACGTTACGATCGAAGAGAGAGATCGCAAGCAACCGTTTTGCCTCCTCAGTCAGTTTCTCTTGGTTATAGCCGGAAATAGAAAGTGGGGTTGAAAGTTCACTGGGGACATCCAACGTGATAGAAAGCATGATTCTTACCTCTATATCGTATTAAGGATACTGCCAAAATGTAGTTCGTTTTTGATTACAAAATACCGCCCATAGCTATATTAACATTATAACATCCTTCACAAGAAAACATCATTTTAATTTGACTTTATCCAAATTTTCTTTGGCACTTTGTAAGTGCGCTGACTCTCTTACTCCGTTAGTGTAACCGCATCTTGCTTCACGATCTCCTTGATATGTCCATACGCCGCGGATTCCACCAATTCCGATGTCTCTGGGGACAACCGATCCAGAATCGGTTGTGGAAAGTTATGCTTACCGGCGTATTGCGGGGCATACCGTAATACGAGAAATCGCCGATCCCGATCCTTCGGCTTCCAGCGGAGGACACCGTGCGTTAGCAATTCCGAGATAATCACAATATCGCCCGCTTTCGGTGTAATATTGGTGAATACGGGATCGTCATGCGGATCAATGCCATCCTCTTCGTTGAGCGTCAGGAGCTCCTCAGGTCGCTTAAACTCGCTCTTATGTGAGCCGGGGATTACGATGAGTCCACCATCGCCCGGATAGACATCCGTAAAATAGGGGAAACAGACAAAGTTATCGCAGTAGATACGTCCGTTGTCAATCTCGTAACGTGTGCTATACCACCCGTAATCATCACGCGCACAGTGCAGGCCGCCCGGATTCACGGTCGCTCGCTCTCCTGCTTCCCACAAATCGTGCTTATCGTGCTTCAACGAACCTCTGGCAAACCGGGGCTGATTATCGGTTAGTTCCTTGACAATCGGCCATATCGCCTTATGCACCGTTAAGCGTTCAAGTGATTTATCAAAGGCGAACCCGTGCTGATGCAACCCTTGCTGCTCAAAACCCGGTGGCAACTCATCGGGAGGGGTCGTGATATATCTATCGACCGCCTCGGCAGCCTCTGCTAATGCATCGCCGGTGATAACATTTTCCAAGTGAAGGTATCCGGTTACGTCGAACAGGTAGCGTTGTTTTGGTGTCATTTTTTAATGTTCCTCGCGGTTCGGTTAGGTAGGTGTTTTGCTTGGGTGTTTCCCCAAGGTTTTCGTTCCTCTCCGTAGACCTGCTTTCCACTCCGCTCCAGGCTACGCGCTATTTTAACTGAAAGGAGCGCGAACCGAGCGCGCTCCTACAAATGATCGCTGAAAGGATTTTTTTGTAAAAAATCCGCCCTGATCGCTGATGGCTATCATAGTGCCATGTCAAACTTCGTACCAGTTACGTTACCTTTTACATAAGCCTCACGGAAGAGCGTCTGGCGTTTGGGAGGCATTTCGTCGAGCAGTACCTGTGGGGGTTTTGAGAGACTCCACCGCTTATCTACCGAGTTATAAGCGTTAAAAACGGCGACTCGGTCAACATCGGGATTTTGCCACGGCTGCCCGCTATGTGTGAGTGCCTCTGTAAAGATAATAACAGAACCAGCCGGACAAGAATAGGTGTCCCAAAATTTCCAGTCTTGGGTGTGCGCACCCGCTGGTGCAGTGTAAGCCGCTTTGTGACTCCCTGTAATGAACATCGTGCCGCCGTCGTCTTTTTCTACAGGATTTAGTTCCCATACAACACGCGTCAAACCGCTATAAGCTTGACCGGGAAGACACGAATACTGATGGCAATCTCCGGGCATTCGCCACAAACCGTTGCCGTTGTGTGCATGGAATTTGAAAGGCGTTTCGTCTGTTGTAGAACGCAATGCCAAAAAACTCATCTCCATGCGAAACCCGTAACAGGTGTCCGAAGCGAGATACGCCGATGCCAGAAATTCGTTTCCGAATGCCACCACAACGGGATGATCTGTCAATTTTTCCAAAGCCCCCCCGTAAGTCGAGCGGTGGTGTTGGGGAATTGTTTCAGGCTCGTTCTTTAAGCGGTAACAGAAATCGCGCATTTCTTCGATTTCCGATTCCGTCAGGACCCCTGGAACCAAGAGCCATCCATTTTTATCAAACAGGTATTTCTGTTCCTGTGTTAAGGGGACAACCGGTTTACCATCAGCGTTTGTTTGCGTAAGATCAGCAGGTGCTGTTCCCAATGGACTCCCTAAATCTTTGTTAAATTTTCCTATCTGTTCCATCATAAGCTCCTTTCTCGCTGACTACATATATATGCTTTTCCAATAGGTTGGCATCCGAAATATGTCGGGTGAACCCAACACATTCCGTCACCTACAGCGTTGGATCGTTGGGTTTCACTATATCTATCTTCTTGAACGGTTCATTGAGCATCAAAATTCCCCGTATAATTGAAGGATTTTGGTGTTTTACCGCTCTATCCCATCTACATCTGTATTACTTATAGCGGCAAGGCATACCCGACTACAACTTGCGACTAATGAATACGTGCCCCTGTGAAATAATCTGGGTTTGCTCCCATTTTTTCTAAAAGCGAGGCAGTCACCGTGTCAAGCCTATCAATAACATCAGCAGACGGCGTGTATTCGAGAACGTTCAGGTTTTCCGTTAGTTCATTTATATTTCGAGTACCAACAAGCATGCACGTGATACCGGGTCTCGCCATCGCCCACGCAATCGCAAGCCGAGCCATCGGGACTTGTTCAGCCTCCGCGATTTCGCGGATAGCCTCCAAGGTCTCAAACAGTTCTTCCTCGGCACCCTCTTCGCCGTGTGAAGCCTGTTCTCGGTCATCCCGAAAATGTCGAAATCGGGAATGCACCGGCGGTATCTCCTCTGCGCTTTTGTACTGTCCAGTTAAGATTCCCTGTAACAGTGGCATATACCCCAGAATACCGACCTCATGCTCTCGACACAGCGGCAGCAATTCCGGCTCTATTGCCCGTGATAAAAGGTTATAACAGAGTTGATTCACGGCAATCGTCGCCCCTGTATTAAGTGCTGCTGTGAGTTGTTCCACCCCGTAATTGCTTACACCGATGGCACGGATAAGCCCGTCCTCTTGGAGGCGCGTGAGTTCCGCCATACTTTCTCCGATAGCGATCTCGTCGTCGGGCCAGTGAATCATATAGATATCAACATAATCTGTTTGTAATCGTTGGAGGCTCGCTTCGCAGTGTTCACGTATCGTGGCGGGGTCGGGTCTGCTGACTTTCGTGCCGATAACTGCCTCGTGCCGTCTGTCTTTTAGGGCGACCGCAAGTGCTTCTTCGCTGCGTCCGTTGTTATATCCCTCCGCCGTATCGAAAAAATTAATGCCAGCATCCAATGCAGCGTTGGCTACAGCGGTAACATCTGATTGTGCTTGCGGTCCCCAGTAGTCGCCACCACCGTACGACCAGCATCCAATGCCCATTGATGAAATCTCAATTCCAGATTTTCCACACGTCCGCATCTCCATGTTTCAACCTCCATGATGTATGGCTGTCAGCAGTCAGCTTTCGGAAACTTTCAGAAGAATGGCCATAGGCTTTCGGCTGTCAGCAAAGACGCAAGCGTTACAAAGAACCTTTTTCTTTTACCGACGGTTTCCGAGAGTGGAGCGTTAGCGGAACGCCCTGATTGCCGACGGCTGACGGCTGATTGCTATTTCGCTGATGGCTAATATTACGATTTATTCCAGTGCTTCACATAGTTCAGCAATTAACTGAGCATTTTGGCCAATCTGATCCCCGAATTGTTGATACATGCCGAGCAGAAGTGGATCAATCGGCTTGGTGTTTTCTATCGCGAACTTTATCTCTTCACGAATTTGGGCTGGACTTCCGATGGTCCTGCCTGCTGCCAAGACTTTAAAGAGGAGACACGGTTTATCTGTGCGCTGTACCGCTTTACACATTTCATCGCGGTCCTCTCGCGCGTAGATTTCACCGAGAGCCGCGTAGCCGAACTTCTCTCTGAACTTATCGGCACCACCGTGAAGGTTATAGAGTCCAGTCATGTAGTAATCTATGTCCCAATCCTCGTCCTCAGCGATGTGCAGAAGTCTCGGATCGTGAACGGATAAGCCGACCAGAACCCCAGTGTCGCGAATTCGTTTGAGAATGTCCTGCAGATAATCGAGCCTGTTTTCGCGCAAACATCTCTGCCCAACACCACCACCGTGTGGTGCCATACCGAATGGGTTGTGTTTTGCAGCCTCAAAAACATGGTCGGGATCCTCATACCAGCGGGAACCTTGACTGAGGCAGAACCATTGTATCGTGCCACCTTCATCTCGGTAACGCTGTAGATCGGACATTGAGCGATCGGTCATACTATTCTGCCAAGCATTGATGCCGGCTTCCTCCGCCCGTTTGAGCGTTGCTACAACACGTTCTGGTGTATGATATTCCTGTTGATGCTGTGAAAGAAGTTGGTTAAAGTGGGAATAGCCGTAGATTGGATTGTCCCCAATCACCAGCTTACTGATTTGATGGTTACAAAACGAGACTTTTGGTAAGGTGGTTTCCACTGTTTATCCTCCAAACGAAAGAAGACGCTTTAAAAGCGTGCCTAATCAAACAGAAATCCTTCCAAAGCGGATGCGTCAATTTCACGCACAAGATGCATTGTCAAATCTAAGGCTGCATGATAGTCGTCAATGTTAATTATTGAGACATGGCTATGGATGTACCGGGACGGTACACCGAGCACAACGGACGGTACACCTCTGCCGGATTGATGAATTGCGCCGCCATCCGTGCCACCGGATTGTCGAACACCGAGTTGATAGGGTATTTCATGTTTCTTTGCTGTCTCAATCGCAAAATCAGCCAACTTCGGATTGACAATCATTGAGGAATCAATTATCCGAATTTGGACACCGCCGCCGAGTTTCCCTTGTGTCGATCCGACGCTTAATCCTGGCGTATCATCAGCAGGGGGGCCCTCAAGCACGATTGCAAGATCGGGTTCTACACTGGCGGCTACCGTTTTTGCACCTCGCAATCCTACCTCTTCTTGAACGCTGCCCGATCCAATAACAGTATTCGGGTGTTCGTCAAGTTTCAAAAGTGCTTCAATTACAACCGCGACACCGACCCGATTATCGAACGCCTTGGCAGAGAACAATTTACTGTTTTTCAACGGCATAAAGGGTCCGTAAGGTGCGATTGGACACCCGGGTAACACACCGAACTCTTCGGCTGCCTGTTCTTCACTCTCCGCACCTATGTCAATGAAAAGGTCTTTCATATCCAAGACTTTATCGCGCGACCCTGAGAGCAGATGCGGCGGTGTAGAGCCGACCACGCCCGGCACTTTACCTAACTTCGTTGTGATCGTGACGCGTTGTGCTAAGAGTGTATGTGCCCACCATCCACCGAGCGGCAGAAATTTGACAAATCCGTTATCTGTGACATTTTGCACGACAAAACCGATTTCGTCTAAATGGGAATCAAGCAGGATTCGCGGGTGTTCAGCGTTTCCAGCGCGTGTGCAAAAGATACTCCCCAATTTGTCGGTTCCAATTGGGCCTACATCGGAGACAGTCTCGCGGAAAATTTCCCGTACTTCTCCCTCATAACCTGGGATTCCGTCTGCTTGTGTCAATGATTTAAGGAGCTCAATTGATGTTTCGTTCATCTATGCATTCCTTTGGCGATTATGCTATTATTTGCGAGCATTATAGCACGTCTTTGATTTTGTGCCAACTTTTAAAGGAATCAAAAAATAGCTGGATAATACTCGGTAAATCTGGTATAATATACCAAATTGGACAGACCCAACAGATTTTTAATCGCCCTGTTAATGCTTTATAGAAGGTGAAATAGATACAGGAAACTTTGATATCCATGTGAGATTGGTAGGCATTGTATAACAAATTTCATGAAGATACCGAATGCAGAACGGGCTATCGTGGATATGCGCAAACTGCGGGAGTACTGTCTCAATCCTCAAAATGAGGAAGGCAAACACAAAGCACACCAATTTTACGTTAAGATCGGTATGAGGATCGATAACGCGGAAGAATTACGTGAGGCATTGCTGCAAGCAGTCCAGACAGACAACGCACAATTAGGAAAAAATGATGTTTATGGACAACGATATACTGTCGACTTTACGCTCAATTGGCATGGCAGACAAGCGACAATTCGGAGGGGTTGGATCGTTGATCGGGGATCTGAAATTCCTAGATTGGTAACTGTCTATCCACTATAAAATTCAGGGGAGTATAAACTGTGAAAATAAAATTCTTTGATCTTGTTACACAAATAGATGATTTGCCTGAACACAATCCACGGTCTGAAGCAGTTGGAAAGATTGAACTTCTTGACATCGTCGCGATCACGCAAGACTTCCCTGAACACAATTTAAGGCGTGGAGAAGTGGGTACGGTGGTTCATGTCTTTTCAAATGATGACGCGTTTGAGGTCGAATTCAGCGACCGCAATGGGCAGGCATGCCAATTTCTGAGTTTACGTGCTTCTCAACTCATGGTGCTTCACCACGAACCAATACAGACGGAGGTTGACTCTATCTCTGGACAACTCACCGTGGATTGACTGCTTGACACAGTCAACGCCTCACACGGATGGAAACCATCCACTGTAGAGGATTGTATGGATAAAATCATTCAGAAACTTACAAATATGAAAGCGTGGATTGACTTCAATTTGCCTCCGCCCGCTGAATTCAAGACGAATGCTGAGCGCATGAGATTCTCCGCTGAGGTGATGAACCGATGTTTGTACCTGCTCAGGGTAGGCATTGCCTCGGCCCCAGATGCAGAAACAGCTAACAGAGGGTATACCAAGCCTAAGGCAATAATTGTGGGATACATGGTTCAACTCACAAAATTATACGAAGGCGCACTCATCCAGATTTGTGGGGCTCAACCAGAACTCACTCGCCTCTTTTTCTCTCCTATCCTTGAAGTTACGAGAAACATAGAAGCCCTTATCATGGCAAGCAAGCAGGCACACCACAACTCCGTTTCAACTTTACATCTGTCTGACCTAAAGACGTTTCGCGAGTTGCAAGACAAAGCGAAAAAGCATGTGCCGGATTGCGTTTATAGAAACTGGGAAGATATCCATTCATCTTATCTCATCCAGAAAGGTGACGCTTACGTACCTGACTTGAGTCTTGATAAACCCAATCCGGACTTGGGATATCAATTGACGCAAATATGCCTTGAAACCCTCTTGGTCTATCTAAAGTGGAATAAATCTGATCCTGATGGCTTGATAATCTCCGTAGCCTTGAAACTACGTGAACTTAATCTGGCCCTTGATGATGCACATAGAAGCACCCTTGACGAATGACCGATGTTCAATTTAATTTCCTCTCAACTCGTGTTATTAGTGTGATTGGTCCTTTCGATTTATTGATAGGAGGGGGATTCAAACTTATCGGGACTTAAAAAGGGAACTAAACAATGAACATAATAGAACTCATTAAAGAAAAAACGCTTTGGCTAATTGGTGCAGTGTTAATTACTATCCCTTTGCTGGTGTGTTATCCTATTCTGCGGTTTTTGAACTTACCTCAGAGAAATGCATCGATCGCTATAGTGCTCTTATCGAGCCTCGCGTACATTCTCTTAGTCATCCGTATTGAACCGTTTTTACGCAAAATTCTACCGTTCATGCAATCCAAAGCACAGAATGAATTTAAGGAGAAACGCCAATGACGAAAACTATTGATAAGATCCAAAGAACAACAACAACTCCCAATGAGGAGCGGCTCAACCAACTTAAGCATCTCTTCCCCGAATGTCTTACCGAAGGCGAAGTGGATACAGCGAAGGTTATAGAGCAACTTAATATTTGTAAAGTGGGGGGGCGGAGCCTGATGAACAGCACGAACGTTACCGCTTCACCTGGGCCGGCAAAAACGATGCTATTCGTATCCTCAACACACCCACCGAGTCAACCCTGAAGCCCTGTCGAGATGAATCTCTCCATTTTGATACCTCCTCAAACCTGTTTATTGAAGGCGATAACTTAGAGGTCCTTAAGCTCCTCTATAAACCCTATTTTGGTCGGGTCAAAACCATTTATATCGATCCGCCCTATAATACCGGTGGCGACTTCGTCTATCCTGATAACTATACAAAACCCTTGGATACTTATCTTCAATTAACAGGGCAAATTGATGCCGAAGGCAATTTTCAGACCAGCAATCCTGATACGAGCGGTCGCTATCACTCTACATGGCTATCTATGATGTATCCGCGCCTTTTCTTGGCGCGTCAATTGCTCACTGAGGATGGCATTATTTTTCTGAGCATTGACGATCACGAGGTCTACAACCTTCGTTTGATGATGAATGAGATTTTTGGGGAAGATAACTATGTTCAGCAACTAGTTTGGCAGAGGCATGGTGGGGCTGGAAATAAGGCAAAGTACCGGGCAATTGACCATGAATATATCCTCGTCTATGCTAAACATCTGCAGATGATTGATAACCTGAGGCGGCCGTTAACTGAGGAAGAGGAAGCAGAATATACGGAAAAAGATGAATATTATCCAAAGTTAGGCCCCTATAAACCTCGCGGATTTGACATAGGTGGATATGGAGGGTATAAATATGAAATCAAATGCCCTGATGGATCAAAGATTCTGAAAGAGTGGCCGTGGAGAGAAGAGCGTTTTCTACAAGCAGAAAAGGATAACAAAATCATTTTCACGCAAGATGGAAATAGGAGATGGCAGGTAGCGTATAAACTCTACCGAGATGAATCTAGAAGAGTCCTGAGAAGCTTGCTAACTGATGTGGAAAAAAACGTTCAAGGAAAAAAACAATTACAGGATGATATTAAAGAACGTCAGGCTTTTGATTATCCCAAACCTGTCGGCTTAATCAAACATCTCCTCCAATTCAGTGCAGACTCCAATTCCATTGTTTTAGATTTTTTTGCAGGTTCCTGTACAACAGCAAGGGCTGTCATGGAACTGAATAAAGAAGACAACGGGAACCGCCAGTTTATTATGGTGCAGCTCCCCGAACCCACACCCGGAAAATCAGTAGGGCACAAGATGGGATTTGAGACCGTTGCCGAGATTGGTAAAGAACGAATTCGACGGGTCTGTCAAAACTTACAGGAATCGTCCTCTCATGAGACAGGCTTCCGCGTTTTCAAACTCGCCGCATCCAACTATGAAATGGAAAGTGATCACGAAACCGATAATCCCCAAATCTATATTGGTCAGTTGGAGGAGACGCTGGACCCACTCCGAGGAAGTTGGTGTGTGGAAGATCTCCTCTATGAAGTGGCACTCAAGGAAGGCTATCCTCTCGATAGTGGAATTGTGCAGGTAGAAGGACTTGCAACGAATACTGTTTTTCAAATTACCGCCCCGAACAGCACACAAGCACTTCACGTTTGCTTAGATGCAGAACTTGCTGAAACAGATATAGAACGCTTAGCGTTATCAAAAGATTCCCTGTTTATCTGTCGTGATATTGCATTAGACGATACGCTTGCAGCGAACCTTGCTTTGCAGTGCCGTCTCAAAACAATCTGAGAAAGGGGAAAAATGCAGTTTGAATTTGATGCCAATCAAGGTTATCAACGCGATGCGATTGATGCCGTCGTAAAATTGTTTGATGGACAACCCTATATTCCAACAGAGTTACAATTCGGTGATAGTTTAGACTTTCCTGCGATAGGCAACCGCCTTGATTTAGATTCGGGACAAATAAGTGCCAATTTAGAGCAGATTCAAAAGGAAAATAAAATAATCACTGGAACTCCCGCTCTAAATGGAACGCCACACTTTTCTGTAGAGATGGAAACGGGCACTGGTAAAACCTATATCTACCTACGAACCGCTTTGGAACTCTTCCAGCAATACGGCATGCGAAAGTTTATTGTTGTAGTCCCATCTGTCGCAATTCGCGAGGGGGTATTGAAGACGCTTCGGATAACAGAATCGCATTTTAAAGAATTGTATAACAACCTACCTTATCGTTACTATGTTTATGATTCCGAAAAGTTATCTCATGTTCGGCAGTTTGCACTATCGGATAGCGTTGAAATTATGGTGATGACAATAGCGTCATTTAACAAAGCATCGAATGTTATCCGTCAAGGCACGGATCGGTTACAAGGGGAAAAGCCTATTAATCTCATCAAAGCGACGCGCCCGATTCTCATTTTAGATGAACCACAGCGGATGGAGAGCAACCTCAGTCTTAAATCGCTTTCCAATCTCTCTCCACTGTTTGCGCTTCGGTATAGTGCTACACATCGGAACCTCCACAATTGTGTCTACCGCTTAACGCCTTATGATGCGTATCGCGAGGGCTTAGTTAAACAAATAGAAGTTGCCGGTATTGAAGATAGCACAGATATAAATCTCGCCTTTGTTGAGGTGAAGAAGATTCAAAGCCAAAAAACACGGGTGACAGCAAAACTTGCAGTGCATAGACTACAGAAAAGTGGCACTATAAAGCAGACAACACTCACAGTCAAACAGGGCGATGATTTGGAGAAGAAGACGAATTTACCTCAATATAAAGGTTATCGGATCCGAGAGATTGACTTGGGATATAATGAGATCCACTTTGACAATAACGTGATTTTAGAAACGGGAGAGGCACATGGGGCTGATAAGAAGGCGATCTTTGAGGCGCAAATTCGGTATACTATAGAGGAGCATTTTCGAAGGCAAGCGCGCCTCAAAGCGCATAATATCAAAGTACTTTCCCTTTTTTTTATTGATAAGGTGGACAATTATGCAGATGAAAATGGGATTATCCGTCAACTATTTGACAAGTGGTTCAATATATTGAAGCAACAGGACAGATACTCAGAATGGCGAGAGAAACAGCCCGAGGATGTCCAAGCTGCTTATTTCGCGCAAAGTAGGAAGCGGACTGGAGAAATCGTCTATGAAGACAGCAAAACCGGAGAGGCACAAAAGGATAGTGAAGCATATCAATTGATTATGAAGGACAAAGAGCGGCTACTATCCTTTGACGAGTTGACCTGCTTTATCTTTTCACACTCTGCACTCCGCGAAGGATGGGACAGCCCGAACGTCTTTCAGATTTGCACGCTGAATCAGACAGTCTCGGAGGTAAAGAAACGGCAGGAAATCGGTCGGGGTGTTCGTCTTGCTGTCAATCAGGCAGGCAAGCGGGTCCACAATAGTAAGCTTAACGTGCTCACTGTGATCGCTAATGAGAGTTATCGGGATTATGTTGATCAACTACAGACCGAGGTCATCGAGGAGTTGGGGGATGCGGCAAGTGCACCTAAACCTAAAAATGCACGAGAGCGCGACGTTGCTAAACTCAAAAAAGCAATGATACTTACACCGGAATTTAAGGAACTCTGGGAGCGGATAAAACACAAAACACGATACAAAGTTGACGTTGACACTGAAAAATTGATTGGCGAGGTCGTTGACGCATTAGATGAAACCGACATCCAATTGCCTGAAATAACAATTAGGCGAGGGAGAGTAGTAGTTGATGAGGAAAGCGAATTTGAGATTCAGCATACGGGAGAGGCGAGTTTTGCCTATCGCTTGCCGGGTCATGTAAACATTTTGAAGTCAATTGAGCATCGATTGGAGCATACTACCCCTGCGATGAAGTTGACACGTCGCACCCTTTGGAAAATCCTCAAGCTCACAAAAAATCAACAAGCAGTCTTAGACAATCCACCTGAATTTTCCAAGATTGTGGTAGAACACATCAGGAAGAAAATTATGCATCAACTGATTGATGGCATAAAATATGAGAAGATCGGGAAAATCTATGAAATGCGCCAGTTCGACTGTGAGTTAGAAAGTTGGAAGGACTGCATGGTTCCGGCCGCGCGATCCATATATGATCATGTGATTTGGGATTCGGAAGTTGAAAAGAAATTCGTTGAAGGATTAGAAGCGCGAGACGACATCAAACTTTACATAAAACTCCCCGATTTCTTCACTGTTCCAACTCCGATCGGCGACTATAACCCAGATTGGGCGATAGTCAAACAGGACAGGGATGCACATGGTGAACCGACTGGTAAAGAAAATCTCTATCTGGTTAGGGAAACGAAAAGCACAACTGACTCGGAGGAACTCCGGCTCCGTGAAGAACGAAAAATAAGTTGTGGCACGCGGCATTTTCGGGATGCCCTTGGCGTTGATTACAAAGTTGTCACCTCAACGGAGGAAATATAAATGGTGCTTTCTTACAAGTGTGCTTTTCCAATTTTGCAGAGAATGGCTTAGATAGTGGAGATTTACAAAACGTCAAAAAAATTCAAATATTGTGGGGGATTCGTAGCGAAAGCCTGAAAATCGCGAGAGTTTTGATAAGAAGTGAAAAATAAATGTTCATACCGATCAATCCAAGGTTCCCAAGAATCTCTCATCTGTTCTTGTGTAACATCCAAGCATGTCCATAATTCTGGTAAACTTGGATCGCGAAGCAGAAGTGAAGTAGCACGCTGTTTTATTTCATATTCCTCTAATAGGAAATCGAAAGGAACGATAGTTATAATAGTACTATTGCTATATCTTATTTCTCTTCCCGAAGCGATTTTTGTTGCCAATTCATGAATACTCAATGCCATATAGTATGCCACGAGTAAAGTGCGATACTCTGTTGGATCATCCCCGAATATAAGAGACAACCATTCCCATCTCTCATAGGCACTAACCAAATATCTCCAACCCTCTACACGATTTCTCCCAAGTGATTCACAGTACCCCATGAGCTGGCCGTTTTCCCATATACTTTTTGTAAACTGTGAATCAATAGTTAAAGGAAATTTCGATCGTGCTAAACTAAAAGCAAGATCCAACCTGTTCATCCGTAGGCAAAGACTTCCATGTAAACTGTGGTAAACGTATCCTAAAGCATACGGAATTTCAATCCAAGACTTGTAACCTGCACGGTTCCATCCGTCCATACTTTGTACATTCAACAGAGTGTCAAGCAAAGGTTCTTGATTGTTGAAATATTCATTACGCGATTCGACTCCGACAAGAGCTATAGAAATCAAAGGCGCAACAATATCAACCGCTTTATCCATTACTTGATGCATCTGCTCGATGCTTTTCGGTTGTTGTTGATCTAACTCCTCTTGCCGCCATAGCACTAACGATTTGAATACATCCGGACGAATTCGCTTAATAAGCCGTGACCAACCGAGAGTATCATTTGCCCTAGCGAGCTCAAATGCAGACTCGTAAGCATGTTCAACCGATTCAATTTTTTCGGGAATTTCAGAAAGGTTATGACTTAGAACCTCAGGTTTGGAGGGTTGATTAGAAAGCAGGTTTTTTCCTAAGAGTGGTTTTCGTATAATTGGCACCTCACAGATTTCATGAAGCAACTCATTGCATTTCTCATCAAATTTACTGTCATCTGCGAAGTCAACGTAGAGTCTCGTTGCTAAAAAAGTTGGAGTTTTCTCAATTGCTGACGATTGGCGAATTATAGGAATGAATTTATTCGTTCCCAAATTTCGGGTAAGTTGAGCTGTAACAATAAGCCTCTCATATCCCACGCCACCTTCACCGGCGTTTGCCTTTCTTACGTAGGTGTCTGTGCATATAACAAGAACTCTATCAGAATCCCTAACGCCTTTTTCCATGAACAGTGTTATGTCATCACCCGCGCCCAAATCCCACTGATCAAGTATTACGTCAACTCCATTTTCTACAAGTTTAGTGCAGAGCTCCAGTACCCATTCTTTGTGTTCATTAGAATCATGAGAATACGACGCAAATACTTTTGGCGTTGCCATTACTTTCTTTTTCCTGCGATTTTGAGCTGTTTTTCTGGCGTTGATTGCGGTATAATTTTATTGAACTTTGGACAGTTTTAAGAATTCCCGTGCGATAGGTTGAGATTTATAAAAATATTTGAGCTCCACTATAAGAGGTGCCCTACAAATGCCGCCCCGCTGGGGCTTTAGTGGTGGGAGTTTGCGTTTCTATAGACATTCCGCTCCGCTGGAGCTGCACTTTTTTGTGTTTGAAACCCTTTTTTCTATGAGTTACGGTTCTGTGCGAACCTGAAAAAAATATAGAACACTTTGAAAACTACACGCATGCAACACGAATTGTCCAAACTTCAGTAATTTTATTAAACTTGACGACAATATTATCACAAATTTACACCTAAAAAAACAAGGAAAAGATCATGAAAAACTACACGCTCGTTCTCATGTTCCTACTTGCCATCACCTCCTGTGCAAGTGCCGAAGATTCTGAAGATTATAGCAGCGACGAAATCCGAACCTTACTGCCTTTTGATGCTATCCCCGCCATCACGGATCCGCAATTCGTTTCTGCCGGTGCCGCAAAATTAGACGCAGATGCTCCCGTCATCGGCGTAACCTTCAACGGTGAAAGCCACGCCTATTCGCTTTATCTGCTAAACGGACACGAGATCGTCAATGATGTTGTAGGCGGAATGAACATCGCTACGACGTGGTGACCGCTCTGCAAAACGGCTATCGTGTATAGTCGGGATCTTGACGGTGAGACGTATACATTCGGTGTCAGCGGTAAATTGTGGCGGGACGCGTTGTTGATGTACGACCATCAGACCCGTTCCCTCTGGTCGCATATCACTGGGGAGGCGATACAGGGGCCTCTTAAAGGTAAACAATTGAAACCGATCGCCTCTATGCCGCAGATCGCATGGAAAACATGGCAGATGAATTATCCAGCGACCCAGGTGTTGTCTGTACCTGCCGGAGATGGGAGCGTTGAAAGTCTCAACCGAGATGGCTACGCAGACTATCACGCCAGCCAACGCACCGGGGTCAGCGGAATGACATATACCGATAATAGACTGCCGAATAAATCTCTCGTGATCGGTGTTCAAGTGCCAGCGGAAGATGGTACCACGCAATTTCGAGCGTATCCGTTAACACACTTTACGGAAACCGCTATCATCAACGATACACTGGGTGAGGTGCCGGTGCTTGTTTTTCACGATAAAATGTCATTCGCAACGGCAGTCTTTATTCGGGACGTGGCTGGCGAAGTTCGAACCTTTCGTCCGAAAGACAGACACTTTGCAGAAGACAATACTGGAACACGTTGGAATCTCATTACAGGCGAGGCAGTATCGGGTAAAGATGGCGGGGCGCGTTTAGAACGATTGCCTGCTGTCAATATTTACTGGTTCGCATGGGCGCGCTACTACCCTAAAACTTCCATCTACCAGTAACTATCTTTAAGTGAGTTCCATCATAAAAATACGCGAGGGGGTCGTAGGTTGGGTAGAGCGGTAAAAAAAATGAAGTTCACCTTTGCCATCCGTTCAACCCAACCTACAAGAACTGACCAGACGTAGCACGGCGAAAACATCAATCGTCCAATTCGACGATTTCGCCTGTCATATTGCGGTGCATCGTCGGACGAATGACTAACTCCGGTATATTGCTCCGCTGTGGCAGCGTTGCTATCAAGAGAATCGCCGCTGAAGTCTCGTCGACATCTACCATTGTTGCGCGGGCATCGGCATCTGGCGGAATCGGACGTTTGTCCAGAATCGGTGTTGCCACCTCACCGGGGACAACGACGCTTGCTCGGATACCTGTGTTGCGCAGGTCGGCATTGAGGAATTCGGTGAAATTGATAACCGCTGCCTTCGCCGCGCCGTAAGCGAAACCGCTAAACGGACCCGGGGTGACCGCTGCAAGCGACGAGATATTGATAATCGTTCCCGATTTCGCTGCCAACATCGCTGGCACAACCGCTTTCGTACAGAAAAATGTGCCGATGAGATTAGAATCGATAACCGAACGCATCTCCTCTGGCGGCGTGTTCAGGAGTCGTCGATGCTGTGAACTGTGTCCGGCATTGTTCACAAGCACATCAATCCGTCCGAATTTGTCAAGCACATCGGCAACCATCTCTTGGACGGCATCATAATCAGCTACATCCAGTGCGTAACTTGCTGCTGTTCCGTCTGCTGCTTCAACTTCAGATTTAACGGATTCTAATTTCGATGCTGTTCTACCGATAATGACAACCGTTGCACCCTCTTGCGCCATTGAGAGCGCAGCACCGCGTCCGATACCGCTGCCACCCCCCGTAATAATACAAACTTGTCCTTTTAAACGCATTCTTTTCCTCCATTCGGTGATACCCCCCACAGCGTAAACGCTTGGGAAACCTTCACCCCGTTTTCTTAGGTAAAACGGGTTTTACTGCCGCTTTTACCTCTTTTGACAGCGATTCTAATTCATATTGTGCATCCGAGATTTTATCGCGATGTTCGTCGAGCGGGTATCCACCCTTTCCCGTCTCATTGAAATAAGCACTCAGTTGATAACGTTGAAAAATATTCATCCGCGGGTAATTCTCTGTCCACGGACTCGCGTCGTGGAGCAGGTTCGTTGAGAAGATCGCCACATCACCCGCCGACATCGGAAGTGTAACCGAAGTGGGAGGATCGTGCTTCACAGGCAGATTTTCGGGGGTCTGAAACACGGATTTATGACTACCGGGGACGAGACAAAAGCCTGTTCCCGGGGGGACATCCACAAGCGCGACCCACGTTGCAATATGACTACAATAGATATGACCAGCGGCGGCTTGGTAATCGTTATGTGGATTGCGAAACCCTGGTGGGAATTTAAACCCGCTGTCGTCACGATGAAAGTGTTGTGGAGCGTCGTGCTTTGTCATCATCGTGAAATTGCAGTGAAACAGGCGTGGGGCGTTCATTGTCAACCCTGCCACAACTCGCATAATGGCGGGGTTCATTGCGAGATCTTCAAAAAGGCGATGCCCATACTGGATATGTCCAATGTGTGTCTTGCAAGGCTCCTGTCTTCCGCGATCAAGTGGCGGTGGGATGTCGGCTTCATCAATTGTCAACCAATGTCGAAGCACGTCTAACATCTCTGCAATTGCGTCTTTTGGGATAACATTCCGTAAAACGAGAAATCCGTGTAAATCGAAATACCACTTCTCCGCTTCCGTCAAAGTGGAATGGATGGTATGCATTAATTTTTCTCCGCTTTCCGATTAAAGCATCTTCACTGTAGGAGCGAGCTCCCGCTCGCGATGCCTTCGCGAAAATGTCAAAAAACCGACAATTGAATGGTTCTGCCTATAATATGGCATCTACTTGGAAGTGCCTTCCATTTGCTTGAGTTTCCCCCAAAAGGTTGTCTGCTTTTCCGTACTTGGTGAAACGGAGAGAAACCCCTCTGGGACCCACGCAGGAGATATATTTCGCCCTATGTCCTTTACCCCCGCATCTTGTACAATGGGTATTCCGCGTCCGTTACCCCTCGCGTCTATGACATAAATATCGGCACTCACAAATGATTCTGAATACGCATAAGCAATCCACTTGCCATCAGATGACCACGCAGGCTGGCGAATCTCTGGGAACGGAAAGGTGGGTGGCGGCTGCTTTCCTGCTATTATCGGTTTTCCTTCTATTACTGGTTTTAATATGGGACCCCCTTGGGTGAGTTGGCGAAAGTTTTTGCCATCTACGTCAATCACGCACAAGTGCATTCGATCCTCCCTGGGGATTACAATACTAAAAGCGATCTGTTTGCCATCGGGAGACCAGGTACACTCACTTTGAAATATTCCGTTAAGTGCCTGTACCTTTTGGTCGTTAACGCGTCTCACCTGTCTCCCATCGGCATCCATTATGTAGAGACCTTTCCGGTCTTCACCCCGATGATAGGACACGAACGCGATCTGTTTGCTATCCGGAGACCATGCCGGTCGAAGATTTTTTCCTTCATCTGTCAACTGCACCAGATTTGCACCGTTGGCATCTATTCTGTAGATATGGCTTGTTATTTTAAATTTGACCGGCGGCATAATTTCATCACTCCCAGAGACAAAGGCAATCCATTTTCCATCAGGGGACCAAGCCGGTGCCCATTCGCCCGCGTGGCGGGCTGTGAGTCGCTGGTTTTCTCCTGTCCTTGTGTCCATGACATAGATTTTGAGATCTCCGTCTCGGTTGGAGACATAAGCCAAGAAACGTCCATCAGGAGACCACGTCGGTTGCAATTCACGTGCCGGATGGTTCGTCAATTTACGGAGATTTTCGCCGTTGGTGTCCACGACGTATATATCAAAGTCTCCTGTTCGATTGGAAGCAAAGGATAGCCGCTCACTGCCCGCAGCGTCTGTCCAATTGGGTATCAACAGCAGACATCCAATTAGCAATAACACTGCGCCTAATACTGCATAAGTTGGTAAGCCTCTCATATTGGTTCCTCCTACTGCTAAAGATACAGATTAGCAGAATTCGGCAAAATTTTCAAGATTTCAGTTGATTCTGCATTTCACAGAACCATTGGATTTGCGGTCTCCTATAAATTTTTATATCTTTTTCAAGAATACCAGAATGGTTTGGGATTTCAAAAACGCTTGACAAAAATCTCAAAGCATCTATAATAAATATCACAATCTGGTGAACCCGAAGGAGGTCCCTCCAGTGTCATTAAAACAACGTATCCATAATAAAGAAGCGATTAACATCGCATCCGGTGTCCCGTTCGGTTGCACCCGCGACGAGATGGAAGCTGTCCTCGGTCAAGGCAACTACGATTTAATCAGTACCGATCATCAGCATGGCGCTGCGGATGAAGACAAACTCGTTGAATATTGCGCCATGGCGAGCGAATTCGATGTCGGTGTGCAGCTGCGCATCAAACACACGCGCCATGCGTATCTCATAGGCAATCTGTTGGACCTCGGTCCCCTCGCGATTGTCGTCCCACAGGTCGAGAGCGTCGAAACGGTGGACGAAGCAATTGATTTCTTCTACTATCTACCGATGGGAAAACGGAGTTGGGGGCCCAGCAGTGCTTACGGTATCAAAGGCGGCATGGATCGCCTTGAATACGCCGAGTGGTGGAACAACACCGGCATTCTCATTTTACAGATCGAGTCTGTTGATGCCGTGATTAACGTCAGCAAATTCGCGAAACCCGGCGTGGATATGGTAACCTTCGGTGAGAACGACCTGAATTTTAGTATAGAGTCGTATCCGAGCTCGCCGTTTAAGAATCTTCAAGAGTGCATCGCGCATGTAGAAGAGCAGTTAGCGGATACACATGTCAAAGTAGGGGCGGGGAGTTCGCCGTCTGGCTCACTGTAGACGCAATTTCCCAATCGTTGTTAATCCCTTACGTTGGAAAATGGCAGGTTTCGTAGACTGAGGCACGCAAACAAGGTTTACTGTCAAGGGAATGCTATCAAGGAGTATCATAATGTCAAAACGGATTAAAATCGGGATTATTGGATGCGGTATGATAGCCGGTTCGCATGTCAACGGGTATCTTGCACATCCACAGCACGCCGAAATCGTTGCTGTTTGCGATACGGTGGAAGCGAATGTAAAACGGCGACATGCGGATGTCCTTTCGGGGGCAGCATCGCGCGCCGAAACCGCAACTGCGGAAGCAAAAAAAGCAGATACCGCGGAAGCACGCGAACAATTGAACGCAGATGCTGCACTCTTAGCGGAATATGCTGACAACGGAGTCGGAATCTTTAGCGACTACAACAAAATGATAACCGAATGTGATTTAGATGCCGTCAGCCTTGCCCTACCGCCGTTTGTTCATGAACCTGCCACAGTTGCAGCTGCGCAAGCAGGAATGCACGTCTTCTGCGAAAAGCCGATGGCACGCACAGCGACAGAGGCGAGAAATATGCGGGATGCCTGTGATGCCGCTGGTGTTAAACTCGCATACCAGAGCGGTGGTACCTGCCTCGATCCGACGAGTTACGGCATACGGGATTACATTACCTCTGGAAAACTCGGCGATGTCTACTACGGCAGACTCACCAGTTACCGCGTCCGCGGCAGACCGAATGTGGATATGTTCGGTTTCGGTAGATGGTTTCTTAATTCCGCCTATAGCGGTGGTGGCACGGTGTACGACACAGGCGTCTACGATATAAATCGTTCTATCTATCTACTCGGTTCCCCACAACCTGCTACTATCAGTGGTATCGCCTATCGTGGGATGCTCCCTGAATACACAGGCGAAGAGATTAACGATGTCGAGGAGCACGTGTCTATTTTTGTCAGGTTCACCAACGGCATGTCCTTTACGTATGAACACGGTTGGGCAGGCAATCTGGCAGAACACCCACAGGGAATCTTTATCTTCGGCTCCAAAGGGTCATTTAGCGGCGATAAACTCTTCCTTGAAAAAGGAGAATGGGATACCGACGATCAGGGCAACCGGCGACGCTATCAAAGCAATCTCGTCGAAACGCCGTTGGAGCCGCCGGATAGATCCTTCCCCGATAAGTTCCGAGATTTTCTTGATGCGTGTAACAGCGACGCGCAACCCGTCAGCGATGGGGATGTCGGTTTGAAGGTTACAGAGATTATGAGCGGTTCGCTTTTGTCAGCGAAACTCGGTCGCGAAATCAGCGTAGCGGAACTTTATGAAATAGAAGCACTTCGCACTGAACCAACGCCAGGGTGGCCGATTCCATAACAGGACATCCTGTGACTTTAAGGTTGACAAATTACCTTCCTATCGGGTATTCTTTAAAGTGGCGTTGGGTGTGCGGAAATATATACAGGTTGAACATATTATCTTGAAGGAACATGAAACGGAGGATTAAATTTGAAAGGTTTTGAGTTTTTTGAACCCACCACCCTCGCGGAAGCATCTCAGCTATTCGCACAGGAGCACGCGCAGCTCCTCGCAGGCGGAACAGACCTCGTTATCGGTATGAAGGCACTCACCGAAACGCCACAGTCCGTGATTAGTTTGCAGAAAATTCCGGGATTGGCAGGTGTAACTGCAGAAGCCGATGGCAGCATTAGTATCGGTGCGATGACGAAGGTGCGGGAAGTTGAGTTATCAGCAGATATACAGAAACACCACGCCGCGCTGGCAGAAGGTGCCGCAGAAATCGGTTCTATCCAGATTCGTAACCTCGCAACGATCGGTGGAAACATTGCGCACGCTTCCCCTGCTGCGGATACTGTTGCGGGTTTGCTTGTCGCTGACGCACAGGTTGACATAACAGGTGCTGATGGCGAGCGGAGCGTACCGATTGATGAACTTTTCACAGGACCCGGTCAAACCGTCTTAACACCGGGTGAGATTATCACACGCTTTCGCCTACCGAGTCCAGCGTCTGGTTCCCATTACATCAAGCATAAAATCCGAGAAGTGATGGATCTGGCGTTTATCGGTGTTGCGGCTGCTGTCAATCTGGACAACGGAACAATCACGGATGCCCGAATCGGACTTGCAGCTGTTGCGCCTACGCCAATTCGGGCAACAGAGGCAGAGAACCTCCTGAGAGGGAACGAATTGACAGCGGAACTCCTGGCGCAAGCCGGTGCAGCCGCCGCAGCCGCATCAAGCCCGATATCAGATCTACGGTGTTCTGCAGAGCATCGCAGAGAAATGGTCGATGTGCTTACGAGACGCACCTTACAAACGGCTGTCGCGAGGGCATAACTCCAAGTATTTGTTTAGAAAATGACGCGCTGAGGCATGGAAGCCTCACGTTGTACCAGAAAATTATAGTGTATGTTATGGTAAAGGAGAAAAGATATGGCAAAACACCCAGTCAGTCTAACGGTTAACGGGGACGAACACGATTTACTCATTGAACCGCGCAAAACCTTATTGGCTGTACTTCGTGATACAATCGGTTTAACGGGTACCAAAGAGGGATGTAGTACAGGTGATTGCGGGGCTTGCACCGTTATTGTTGATGGGAAAGCCGTTACATCCTGTATGGTGCTCGGTGTCACCGCTTCTGGGAAAGAAATTACCACCATTGAGGGTTTAGCAAGTGACGGTGAACTCCATCCGGTTCAACAGGCGTTCATTGAGACGGGCGGCTATCAGTGTGGTTTCTGTACCCCCGGTTTCATTATGGCATCAAAAGCACTCTTAGACGAAAACCCGGACAGAACCGAAGAAGAATTCAGGCATGCACTCGGCGGGAATATCTGTCGTTGCACTGGATACACAAAGATTCTTGAAGCAGTCCTAAAAGCTGCAGAAGAAATTCGAACAACTGCATAATAGCCAATATTACAATATTTAGGAGAAAAAATGGCAAAGACCCATCGTGGAACAGGCATAAGACATCTCTATGTTGATCCAAACGGGGTGGTCCACCAAGGCGAATATAACAACGGCCGTGGAACTTGTCCTGTTTGTGAACGTACAGGTGTGAAAGTGCTTTATGAACGAGAAGTCGGCGAGAATACCGTGAAAGTCTGTAAAAGGTGCAATACTGCTCTCGGGCGCGGTAAGCTCCACGAACTCGTTGCAAACGCATAATAGTTATCAGTGAATTAGCCGTCAGCGGTCAGCCGTCAGTTGTCAGCAAAGACGCATTTGTAGGAAAACCGCCCTGATGGTTTCCGATGGCTATTTCCCTGATAGCCGACAGCCATGAAAAAAGGAGTATTAGATGTCAGAATATACTGTTGTCGGAAAAACGGTAGCACGTGTTGATGCTGTTGAAAAAGTAACAGGTGCCGCCCAATACGGAGCAGATGTACATCCACCGGGTATGCTCTACGGCAAACTCGTGCGGAGTAAGCATGCTCACGCCAACATACTTAGTATTGACACCAGCGAAGCCGAAAAACTTCCAGGGGTCAGAGCGATCGTTACGCAAGACGACGTGCCGAGCGGTAGAAGAGTCTTCGCGACGGATAAAGTGCTATACTTGGGCGAACCGCTTGCTGCCGTTGCGGCAACCGATCCAGATATCGCTGAGGAAGCCGCTGAACTCATTAAGATTGAGTACGAAGTCTTACCGGTTGTGCAAGACGTTATAGAAGCGATTAAGCCGTCAGCACCGCGCCTGCATGGGGACGCGACAAAGGACGGTCCCAACCGACGCGAAATCAGCGTACAAATCCGGAAGTTGTCTCGCGATAAGGAGAACGACCACAGCGACGAAATCAGCAAACTTGAGGCAGCATTAGAGGAATATCCTGATGAAGTTTACTATAATATTTCTGCCGAGAGCCATTCCGAAGCGGGTGATGTTGAAAAAGGATTTGCTGAATGCGATGTCGTTGTTGAAGATACGTATGTGATTCCGCGCGTTCACCAGACCTACATGGAACCACATGTTTCTGTCGCCAGTGCGGATTCATCCGGCAAAATCACTGTCTGGGCATCCACCCAAGGTCCGTTCGCGATTCGTTCGGGTATCGCTGGGACACTCGGCATTCCGTTGACGCAAATTAACGTTATCGGCACTACCATGGGCGGTGGCTTCGGCGGACGTTTCGGTGTTATTATCACGCATATTCCAGCTGTACTGCTCTCACAGAAAACAGGGCGTCCGGTCCGCGTGCAGATGACGCGTGAAGAGGAATTCACTGATGGTAGACCTGCCCCGGGCTGTGTTATTAAACTCAAAACGGGTGCCACGAAGGACGGTCATATTGTCGCACGGGAAGCCCTCGCTTTTTGGGATTCCGGTTCCGTCTCTGGGGCATCCATCGGGAGTACAATTCGGGTTCGCGGTGTTTATAAGATTCCGAATCTCAAGGTGAGTGCTTACGGCGTTCATACCAACAAATCTGGTACGGCTGCCTATCGAGCACCGGGTGCGCCGCAAGCCATTTTTGCGGGCGAATCTCAACTTGATGAGATTGCTGAACATATCGGCATGGATCCTGTTAAATTCCGCCTGATGAACATGCGCGAAGAAGGCGATCCTGTTCCCGCAGGTGCCGCCGAACCGAAGGTCGGTTACAAGGAAACTTTGGAAGCCGTTGCTGATGCCGCTGGATGGTGGGATCGAGAAGCCGGTGAGAACCAAGGATGGGGTGTTGCTGTTGGTGATTGGACGAACGGCTGCGGCCCCGGTGGTGTTTATGTTTCTGTTCATGAAGACGGCAGTGTCCGTATCTTCCACGGATCTATGGATATTACTGGAACAGATACTGCGATTTCGCAGATTATCGCCGAAATCCTGACGGTGCCGTATGAAAGCGTCACAATTCGACGCGGTGACACAGATTCCGCACCCTACTCTACCGGTTCCGGTGGCAGTGTTGTTACCTTCACTATGGGCAATACCGCAAAATTGGCGGCTGAGGATGCACACCGACGAGTACTCGAACTCGCCTCAGAACGACTCAATATGAACGTGGACAACCTCGAACTCAAAGATGGGGAGGTCCATGTTGTTTCCGCGGACCCGCCGAAATCCATTTCGTTGGGTGAACTTGCGGCGTATAGCTTGTCCACAACCGGCGGTCCTATCGTCGGAAAGGGTTCCTTCGCACGGCAACCGAGCACACCGGCACTCGCGGCACAGATTGCGAAAGTCGAGGTAGATCCAGGCACCGGTAGAACCAGAGTCCTCAAACTTGTCGCTTCTCAAGATGTCGGCTATGCGATCAACCCGATGGCTGTTGAAGGGCAGATTGAAGGCGGCACAGTACAAGGTTATGCATGGGCAATGATGGAGGAGATGCAGTACAACGAAAGCGGCAACGTCAATCCCGGTTTCGTTGATTACCGTGTTCCGACCTCTGCGGATTTACCGACAGTCGAATCTGTTATCGTTGAGGTGCCAGCCCCGAATGGTCCCTATGGTGCCAAAGGCGTTGGTGAACCCCCCATCACGCCAACATTGGCAACGATGGCAAACGCCGTCAAAGATGCCATTGGTGTGCGGGTTACCGAATTGCCGATCAAACCGGAGAAGGTTGTCCAAGCATTGAAGAGCAACGGACACTAATCCCATATCCGTTTTGTAAGGTGACGAAAATTAGCAGTAGCGTAGTTTCTCACGCTACTGCTAATGTATTTCAAATAAAGGGGCAGTCAGGGATCTACGAAAGTTTCTCCAAAGGGTGGGGATTACACTATGATCGAGTACAAAGGTTATATCGGAGTCGTTGATTTTGATCCGGAAATAGACCTCTTTCATGGAACTGTGATTAATACACAAGATGTAATTACATTCTATGGCGCATCCGTAACCGAACTTCGAGCAGAGATGCAGAAGTCACTTGAAGTGTACTTTGAAGTCTGCGAAGAACAAGGAAAAATACCGGACCAACCTTTCTCAGGTACACTCACAATCGAAACAACCCCTGAGTTGTACAGTCGGATTGCGTTGAACGCAGCGCGTCGTCAATTAGAAATAGATGTCTACCTTCAAGAAGTCTTAGAGAAGGTTGTTTCGGTAGATTAGTACAAGTTCTGTTGAAGTTAGGGAACCGTACTGGCAACCTCCCCATATTTAACCAAAAATTTAACCAAAAACCAGCCTGAAGCGAAGAGGGACGGTGTTGTTTGGGTATTTCTTCGGATTTCTTTAGCCCAGGAGCCATAAATTAAAAATGTTTGGTGAAATTAGAAACAGTCATGATGAACGCCTTGATTACACTTTTCACGAAGGTGAAGGCGACAGAATTGTGGTAATCGGACACGGTGTCACCGGTAACAAAGACAGACCTGCACTCATCGCTTTAGCAGAGGGACTCGCTGCTGCTGGTATCTCTGCACTGCGTTTCTCCTTTTCTGGAAACGGTGATTCGGAGGGAGCCTTTACAGATTCCACGATCACAAAAGAGGTGGCAGACCTCGGAAGCGTCATTGATACCCTCGATGGATATAAAGTCTGCTACGTTGGACATAGTATGGGTGGGGCGGTTGGCGTACTCCGTGCTTCTACCGACGAACGCATCCAAGTGCTTGTCTCACTGGCAGGAATGGTGCACACGAAAGCGTTTGCAGAACGTGAATTCGGTGATGTCACACCCGATGAAGGCTTCATGTGGGATGAACCTGACTGTCCGCTCTCGCAAGTCTATATAGATGACATGGCAACCATCGACAGTGTTGCAAGAAATGCCAGTAAATTTGCCGTTCCATGGCTATTGGTTCACGGCACAGAAGACGATATCGTTCCTCCTGAAGATAGCCACGACATCCTTCAGTTTGCAAACGAACCGACAGAACTTCTTGAACTCCCCGGCGTAGACCATGTTTTTTCTGACGACGGTACGCCTATCATGGTTGAGAAAGTCGTCGCATGGATTAATCAAAAACTGTAATTGAATCGGTAAGGAGCATTCGTTATGTCAACCCCTCGTCTTTCAGTCTCAACGTGGAGTTTGCATCGACAGCTCGGGAAACCGGGATTTACCGGACCCGCGCACGCTATGCAAATCCCAATTGAAACCCACAATAAAGGCCCTATTTCACTCCTTGAATTGCCCGCACGCGTTGCCGAATTTGGCATTCATACCTTGGAAATTTGCCATTTCCATCTGCCCTCTGTTGAGAAAACGTACCTCGCTGAACTTCGCGCTGCTCTTGGAGATGCTGACGTGGAACTGTTCTCTCTGCTCATTGACGATGGCGACATCACCCACCCATCTGACGCGACGCGCGATATCGCGTGGATTGAAAAATGGATCGGTATTGCTGGTGAACTCGGCGCGAAGTGTGCCCGCGTTATTGGCGGTAAAGCGGATCCATCTGCGGAAACCGTGGCACAGAGCCGTGATATCCTCGCGCAACTCACCGAACGCGCGGACACGGCAGGCATCCGCTTGATGAGCGAGAACTGGTTCTCCATTTTTTCTACGCCTGAAAACGTGAACACCATTATGGGCGGATTAGACGGTAAAGTCGGACTCTGTCTTGACTTTGGCAACTGGCGTGGCGATTCAAAATATGAGGACCTCGCCGCGATTGCTTCATGGGCGGAATCGTGTCACACGAAAGCACATTTTGCTGCCCCGCGCGAAATGGACAAGGAAGACTACGTGCAGTGTCTTGACCTCACACAAGAGGCAGGTTTTGCAGGACCCCATACGCTCATCTACGACGGACCCGCGGACAACGAATGGGAAGGTTTGGCATTGGAGCGCGAGGTCGTGAATCCATACCTCAATTAAGCAGGACTTACGCAATTGTAGTTTCCGTAGCCCGTCCTGTGAGATGGGAACTCTCGAAAAAATACACGTTCTTCCCACACAAACTGGAAAGTTTGTGCTACAAATGAGCAGACTGCGTAAGTCCTATTAAGGTTGGGAGGATCCAAGGATGGCTTCTAATGCTATTGCTACGATTACCCGAATGATGGAGGCGCTGCCTGAAGCGTCGCAAAATCAAATTGTAGAGCATTTGCGTGAGTATATTGCTGAGTTAGAGGATGAACTTCGTTGGGAAGCTTCCTTCAACAGGACGCAAGAGCAACTCGTCGCGGCTGCTCGTCAGGCAAAACAGGAAATCGCCGAAGGAAAAGCCGAACCAATGGATTTGGATCGGTTATGAAAATGGTTTTGGATAGGGCATCACGATGACTATGAACGCTTTTTTTCATGATGTTAA
>CAZGAW010000046.1:0-35428 GCA_964523645.1 uncultured bacterium
GCGTCGGTGCTGTTTACGGGGGTGAGATAGAGATTACCGCGAGACTTTTGAATGGGACATTGGTGATTGTTGGTGAACAGCACCAATTACAAGATGGAACGCCAGTGTCCGTAATTCGAGATTAGACATATAGCATCTGTAGGGGTAGGTCTTGTGCCTACCCCACACCGCGTATGGGTGCCATAGAAAATTGTATAATCTGTAGGGGTAGGTCTTATGCCTACCCCGCACTGCTATGGGTACTATAGAAGATTGGATAATCTGTAGGGGTAGGTCTTGTGCCTACCCCGCACTGCTATGGGCTGTTTTGGGTTATTCAACATCCTTCCACGTTTTTCGCAGTGCAATGTTCCGAATCCCAGTAGGTGTGAGATCAAACTCCGTTGAATTACGCTAACTCTTTCTCGGTCAACTCGATGCCCGTGAGGACCTCGAGCTTGCCGTTGTATTCCCAGCCGCCCTCCCGGGCTTTGAGGGACTTGATCCGTTGGATGACCGCCTCGCGATATCCCTCGGAGGGACGAATGACTTTATGGAATTGGTCTTCCTTCAATCCGAGTTTTTCTCTGATCTTGCGCCATGATAGTGGTCTGGAACCGGAGGCGTTGATCCGGAGTTCGACCACCTTCGCGGCGATACTATCGCGGTCTTCCACCGTCGTTTCGGCGACATATCGCTCCGCGATCGAGGACTTCTTTTTCCTGGACTTGGTCCTGGTGGATTTGGGCACTTCCCTACGGGTTTCTCTAAGTGGAATCTGTTCCTCAGTGACTTTCGCATTGGCACGCGAAGATTTGGGGATGTCATGTGCCTCGGCAATTTCGTCGCTTGCTGCGCTGTCATTTTCAACTCTCTCCGTGGATCGCTCAGATTGTGTTCGGAAATCCCTGAGAACGTCTTGGAAAGCACGCAGCATGTTCGTCTCATCTTCGGTAAAATCGTAATCCAGATTGTCTCGATCTTCAACAAGTTGCGCAACGCCATCCTCAAGTGCGCGAACTCCATGTTCTTGCGCGAACTGTGTAGCGAGATCGTATTTATTTCGGTAGTCTTCTGCCTCCTCTAATCCGCCATATGCCAATGAACCACCGCCAAAATCATTATCAACAAAGTTTGATTCGTTAACTGTGCTCAAGGCCATGTTTGCGGAAGTGAGATTTTTGGAGGCACTCTGCCTTAAGGTATTAAAAGCACTCATACTCCTTTGTGGCCAGACATCAGGTATAGGCGGTGGTGTAGTCCTATCCTGTTCTATAACTGTTGAGGATCGAGTATCACTTTCTATTTCAGAATATCTGGAGTTCATCTTATAAATGCTGTTCTCGCGTAATATTTCTTCACTGTCTATATTCAGTTTTTCTAGTATTCCTTCCCAAATTTGCTCAATAGAATGCTCATATTGAAAGGCGGGAGAATTCGTTATTTCCTTTTTCAGTTTCTCTCCTCTACTATAGATTTTCGATTCTTCCAACTTCCTTGGGTTGGTTGATAAGCGTCTTATACCCTCTTCGTTTTGTTCCAGGAACCCTAACTCCCGAAAGATAGAAAAACCTGTCTCAATGCCTAATTTTGTCATACCTAATTCGTTATCTTTACAAAGTTCGCTATAAAGATTTTCAAGATTAATAAACTTCTCCTCTATTGCTGTACAGTTTCTAAACTTTTGGTACAGTTTTCTCAATGCTTCTTCATTTGGGTACTTTTCTGTTAAATCTTCAACATTTTGTTTACTCTCGTAGATGAGATGCAGATATACATTTTTCGCTGATGTAAATGCAGGTTGACACCGCTCGACGAATTCATCTAAACCCGGAACAAGGTGACAGAAAACAAAATGTTCAACACTGTGCGATGGGGACAATGTGGAAAGTGTAGTGTTTGAAACGACAGCAATTAATTTTTTACGCTCAAGTTTTTTCAAAATCTCTGCTGCCTCTGCTTCGGAGGTTTGTTTATCATGCCTTCCAATAACAGCTGCCTTCTCTGGTCCAACAAGTGCCAACAAATTATCAATCATTTCTTCACTTTGGACATAGATGAGAGTGGGCTGCTTTTGTACTAACAACCCTAAAAGGTAGTCTTGTTTATCTACACCTCGCCGATCAAGTATTCGGACAGTAGAATTAGTTTCAAAGGGAGGAAATATCGCTCGAACTTCTTGATTTCCGATTGTTGTTATCGTTAGCAGTTTCCGTGCGGTAGCGAGCCGTTCCTCAGAGACATCCATCTCTGCTTTAACTGCTAAGAGTTGACCTGAAGTGATTGAAAGACGTTCATTTACTTCCTTTAGCTCCTCTGAGGCTGTTTCAAGACGTTCCTTGTAGTCGTCTCTTGCTGCTTCTGTTGATGTGACTTGATCCGATATTGTTGTGATGTGTTTCTCACACGCACTATGTTCCGCTTGCACTTTTTCTAACTGCTTTGATATAGAATTAAGCCGTTTTTCGGATTCCTTTTCATCTAACTTTGCAGTTACAAGTCGCCCCGATAATTTCTCAAGCTTTTCTGTCTTTTCATCCAACTTAGCTGTATTATCAGCTATTTGCTTAGACAATTCCTCATTGTTTTCTTTTTCGCCTGCTAAACGTTTCTCTACTTTTGTGATAGACTTTTCATACTTAGCCTTCTCAGCTTTAACCGCTATTTTTACAAGATGATCCCCTGTATCGTTAAAAAGCTTGTCTCGGATATCTACAACCTCACGTTGTTGAACCGACATGTTAATTTGTCCCAGTACTTCAGCAATGAGAAACAGTTGAGCCCGGGTAAACTCAGGATCCAACTCCTGTAAGCGTTGATGCGAGACTCGGTTTCGGCCCTCTACTATCAAACTTGTTACACTCCGAGCATCATAATAGCGGGTCATACCATAGCGATCAGTAATCTTAAATTTCTCTTTAAAAGACTTTGACCAATATCTCTTAATAAGGTCTGCAATATCTTTAACCTCCATCTCGTTTCTGAGATCATCGTCTGATAGCAACCTCAAGAACTCTCTGATTGATTGTTCATCTAAACATTCACTGACAAATAGGAACATGGCACCTAGGTACAAATCAAGTGCTTGATTAAGGGCATCCCGGTTGCGGTATTCTGCTCTGTTCAAGTCTACTACCTCCACGTAGATATTTCCCTTAGCATACCATTTTCTCAGTTGTTTGTCAAACCAGAATTAGAGTATGAAACGGGAATATTTGGACAAGGCAGAGAAATCTGTTCCTACAAAAAACAAACAAGGAGATGTGCCAGACTACTTTCGGCGCAATGCATAGACGCGAATCTGCTCCCACTTCCGTTTCGACCGATGCGTCGCAACCCGTCTTTTAAAGAGGGCAACCTCCGTAAAGTCGGCTTCAGCAATGACTGTTTCCAAATTCTTAATCGCCTTCGGTCCTGAGGCATCAGCATAACCTAATAGGATGGTGCCATCGGGTTTCAGGAAATTTGAGACCTCTGCGAAAAAACGTTTCACCGTTTCCTGTTTTTCATCGTGGATAGCGAGTTCCGCCCGATTGCGCACGCGGGCAACAACCCAAGGCGCGTTGAAGATAATCACATCAAATTGAAGCAAAGGAAATGGGTCGAACAGATCACCAGCAGGCATGACGTTGATGGGCACTGAATCTGGAAGAAGGCGTTGAAGGTTCAGTTTCGTTGTCGCGACGGCTTCAGGGAGCAGGTCGGCAGCATACAATTCAGTCTGTTCACCGAATTCCTGCCGTGCCAATAGCGTCAAACAGCCACTTCCGCATCCGATGTCAGCCACCGTAGAAGGACCAGATTGATGGACATACTGGAGTGCTTCGTGAAAACATTCAATCGTCTCTTGCGAGCGCGGCGCGAGGACGTTTTCGGAGGCAACGAGCGAGGCATCAAGGGCGCGGATAGGATAGGTGTTCGTCAGCGCGTGTTGAATGTGTTGGATCCTTGTGAGCGGCAAGAGGAAAGGTTTGCCTTGGTTTGCTCCTGCGGGTTCCCCCGCAAGTTCCAACAGATAAGGTAGAACAGGGGCGGATTCCGCCTGTAAGATCCCCTCTGCATCCGCCCAACACATCAGTCTCGCTAAGGCTTCTTTCAAGGCACTGTTTACCGATTTTCCGCGCGAATCCCTCCTGTCTCGTGGCTTGGTGTCACGCTGCGAATATTGGATTAAGTCCTGTTTATGACGTTGGATGTAATCCATCAGTGCTGTAATTTGTTCCCATTTTCCCTCCACAACAGCAGCACCGCCGTGTCGGATATGCGTGAAGATCCGATTGAGGTGTCCTAATTCTTGATGTGTGAACAACTTTGCGCGGGCGCGCGCGAAAACCGCGTCCCGGCATTCAGCAGGGACGTAGAGTTCGCCGATGTTGCTAATGGAATAGAAAGCAGCCATTTGTTAGGAAGAATTGACAAGCGTTCGGACGGCTAACGAATCGGAACGATCTCACCGGTTCTGACCGATTCTGCTTCTTTATAGCAGAGGAGCAGTGCGTCCCTCGCACCGACACCCGACAGTGCCGCCGGTTCATTTTCCCAGTCAATCGCATCAACAGCGTATTGAAGTTCAGCGGTAAACGCATCAATCGGGTCTACTTCCCCTAAATCGACGTGTTCAACTTCACCTTCGTCGTTCAGAAGCGTCAGCGGTACTGCGGTAGCTGCTTCGCCTGCTAATGTTGAAAAGTCGTAGAGTAGCGTGGCTTTTTCGAGGTAGATTTCAAACCCGTGCGAGAAAGCACGTCCGCGTTGTGAGACGGCTCCCGACGCACAACTGACGGAGAGCTCTTTATCGTTATAGATGTATTGGGTTGTCAGATAATCGACATAATTGCCGCCAGCGAGTTTACCTTGTGAAAACACAGCATCCGGGACACCGCAGAGCAGTTGAATGAAATGGGTATCGTGAATGTGTAAGTCAATGCCGGGACCCCCGCTTTTTTCGAGCGAGGCAACATCCCGTGACCAACTCGGTCTGGAAATAATTCGCTTGAAATGTGCACCGAGGAGCTTACCGTATTTTCCCTCTTCGACGACCCGTTTCGCATAAGCATATTCCGCGAAGAAGGGTAGCACGTGTGCCACCATCAGAAAACACGGACTTTCATTCGCAGCCTTTCGTGCTGCGCCGATCTTATCTGCAAGTTCGACGAGTTCATTGGCATCGTCAATAGCGATGGAGATCGGTTTTTCGACAAGGGTATGTTTTCCCGCTTCAAGAGATGCCATGCTCACAGGTTTGTGCAGATGTGTTGGCAGGCAAATATCCACCAAATCTATTTCCTCATTGGCGAGGAGTTCGTCAATCTCGCTATATTTTCGGACGTTTGAGAGGTCTTCCATGCCACCGCGGGGTCCGAAATTACCTTGAATGCCCGTCCAATCACCAGCGAGTTTCTTCGGATCCCGCGTACAAATAGCAACCACTTCGGCACCCGTTGCGCGTTGAATTCCGTAGTAATGGATCATGCCCATGAATCCGATACCGACGATACCGATTTTTACCATTTTTCTTTATCCTCGTCTTATAGAAGAAAGCACAGATATCCGTCCTTTGGAGAGTGATACCTGTGCCATCAAGTTTTTATGAAGACCGCGTTTAGTGCCTAATCGTTTTTGACTTAATGCTGCCCCACGTTGTCGTTGCTTTATCGCGAGGTGAAACTACAAGAAAGCCTTCGTTCATTATCTCGTTGATTTCATCTTCGCTGAGCGCGCGCCGCCAGACTGCCGCCTCGTCAATGGAACCGTTTTCAAAGGTATAATTCGGACGATCTTTAGAGCAACCGATCCGTAAGTCCTGATCATTGGTACCTTTGAAATCGAACTTTTCGTCTTTCTCAGCAGCGAGTTCGCCATCAACGTAAACTTTCATGGTTGACCCATCATAAGTTCCCACGACGTGTTGCCATTTCTTCGTATCCAAGGCGTGCGGCTGGCTCAGGGTCGGTCTACTGTTGCCGGTCCCCAAGAACATGTTGAAATTCTTACCGCCGTTGAAAGCACCGATACCGTAGGAAGAATGCTCACCCCCATTATGGCAGTTTTTGTCGAACCACTGTGCATCCGTTGCCCAGGAGTCCTGATTGATCCAAGCCGCCATCGTGATTTCGCCCGTGATTTTCAGTTCATCGGCGGCTGGCACATTGACACAATCCGCGCCTACGTTCGTAATGCGAATCGCATCCCCGTATTTGCCTTTCACAATCTCAGTATTGGCAATGATATCAGCATCCAGTCCGTTGCCGGAATCGTCAACAATCACTTTACCTTTAACGTTGTCAAACGTGAAGTAAACGACGAGTCCTTCGGCGAGATCCGCCGTCGCGTATCCTACCGTTATAAACAGCAGCGCGCTGAGTAGTGCGCCGTAACTAATTAGCTTCTTCATTCTGCATCTCCTCTTGTGAGGTCATTTTACATCAAAGATGTACGCTTACTTGTTGGGAAGTAATTGGAGTGTACCACGAAACTGAGAAGAATGCAATATGTTTTCTTTCGCAATCAAGATGAATATAACTTCAATACCTGTGTTCATGCTACAGTTGAAATACTTTACCCCTTAATATTTCCCCACGTCGTAACGGCGTTGTCTTTTGGTGAAATGGCGAGAAGATTGCCCCGCATCGCCTCTCTGATTTCATCTTCACTGAGCGCACGCCTCCATATCGCGACTTCGTCAATAGAACCATCTTCAAATGCATACTCGGGTCTACCTTTCGCACAGCCAATCCGCAAATCCTCGTCGTTTATACCCCTAAAGTTCAACTCGAATTCAGGCGGGAGGTCTCCAGGCGGGTTCAAGATTTCTCCGTTAAGATAGATTTTTACACTTGTGTCGTTACAGGTCGCTGCAAGATGATGCCACGTTCTATTCTTTATCTTATTCCAAACTATGAAGCGCCGATGGACATCGCCGCCTAAAATAGCCCCGATTCCCGGACTATGTGCCTCTCTATTGAAGACCGCCATGCCATATACACTATGAAAGGCTTTACTATAACTTCCTTTATCGAACCATTGGACAGTCTTCTCTGCCCAATTGTTCTGATACACCCATGCCATCATCGTGATCTCTTCACTGATTTCCAAAGCATCTGTAGACGGAACATTCACGCAATCTTCAGTTTCATTAGTGATGTGGATTGCGTTCCCGTATTTGCCTTTGACAAATTTGGTGTTTTTGATAACTTCGGCATCAAGATCGTTGCCGGATTCATCGAGAATTCGTTTACCTTTGACGTTGTCGAACGTGAAGTAAATAACAAGGTCATCGGTAAGATCTGCCGTAGCATATCCCCCTATGATAAGCATCAGAACAACCAGCGAAAGATAGAGAATTGCCGACTTCATTTTCTTTCTCCTCTTGTTGTATTTCTAAGTGAACGGTGCAAAAATTGCGTCATTGGGCAATTTGGACCTTAACATTTTTTGCACTAACGCTTCGGTTACGGTTCAAATGCTTTCTGTTTAATATTCCCCCACGTCGTAGCGACCTTATCTCTTGGTGAAACCGCGAGCAAAGGACCTCGCATCGCAGCTCTGACCTCATCCTCGCTGAGCGCACGGCTCCATATCGCGACTTCATCGATGGAACCGTCTTCAAAGGCGTACTGGGGTTTATTCTTCGCACAGCCAATCCGCAAATCTTTATGATTAGCACCATTGAAGTTAATACGATTAAAATTGTCTCTATTGATATTCAAAATGGCTTCTCCGTCAAGATAGATTTTCGCAGAAGAGACCGTGCAAGTTCCTACGACGTGATGCCATGTGCCATTCTTCATCTGGTGTTTACTTATGAAGTGCCTCCTGATCTCACCCCCTAAGGTAACCACCACAAGGGTTTTCTCCTCGAACCAGGCACCAAGGTTAAGATCACCTACATCAAAAACACCCATACCGTATAGTTTGTTGGATTCCGTGTTATGAGTTCCTTTATCAAACCATTGGGAAGAGTTCTTCGTCCAATCATCGTGATATACCCATGCCATCATTGTGATTTCCTCACTGATTTCTAAGGCATCTGAAACAGGGACATTCACGCAATCTTCAGTTTCACGGGTAATACGAATCGCATTTCCATATTTGCCTTTGACAAATTTAGTATTTTTGATAACTTCAGCGTCAAGTTCGTTGCCGGATTCATCAAGAATTCGTTTGCCTTTGACGTTGTCGAACGTAAAGTAAACGACAAGTCCTTCATCGAGATTCGCTGTCGCGTATCCGCCTGTGATAAGCGTCAGAACAATGAGCGAGACGTAAAGAAATAAAGGTCTCATTTTGTTTACCCTCCTAAAGGATTCAACACGTTTCCTTTTCTTTATCGGGAAATTGCTCTTACGGATCGGAGGCAAGCACGGCGTTCATGAGTTCTTCCCATTTACCCTCAAATTTCTCGCCGAATTCGGTCTCTCCGCCAGTTGCAAGGGGTCCCCGAAGCATCGGCTTGGCTGCGTTGTTACGCTCCCAAAGTTCCTTACCGCCGAAATCGTTGTGGAGGAAGTGAAGCGCAACGCCTGCGCGTTCCTTATCAGAGAGATTTGACTTCGTGCAGTGTGCCACACCGTAGCAGAAGAAAAGCACGCCACCCGCTTTGAGTTCAATCGGTACAGCGCGTTCTTCGGGCGGATCGCACCGAATATGGTGGTCGCTCAGTGGGTCTCGGTAGTGTTCATAACGCTCCCGATGACTGCCGGGAATGACGTGCATGCAACCGTTCTCAACGTTTGCATCATGGATAGCAATCCACATCGCCGTGCCGCGCAACGGGTCGGCAATTTTGAAATAGGCGTTATCTTGATGCCAACTCGTGCCGATACCGACTTTAGGCGGTTTCCAGAACGCCTGATCCAGCTCCAACATGAATTCATCTCCGATGAGCTGTTGAACAGCGGAGATGACCTTTGGATGGAAGGGCAACGCCTTGTGCAGATCGCTGCGGTTGTTGAGGGGGATTACCTGAAGATTTTGCCGTTCACCCGCATTGTCTCGTTTGGTGCCATCTGTTTGCACGGCGCAATTGATACCGGTTCCATTTTTGAGTTCGGTGTCATAAATCCGTTCTAATTCCAGTCGGAGTGCTTTTGCTTCAACGGGATCGAAAAATCCTTCAATGGTAAGATACCCATTATTTCGGAACTGCGCGAGCTGCTTCTCACTTAATTGCATAATCAAAACCACCTTTCTATGTATGATAAAGCCCCTAATTACCTACATACCCATAGAAGGGCGAGGATACTAAGGGAAATACCCAAGCAAAAACTCCCTCGCCAGCGGCGGTGGGGTCTTTTATGTTTTTGAGAGTGTCCTTTTATTTTTGGGTATTACTATAGTTAATCCAAGCCCTTGTCGATGTTTTCAGGCAAGGGCTTTTTCTTGATCGCTTTTTCTGGCAACTCTAAATAACGCGTTTGTAGTCGTGCGATTCATCGCACGTTCTTACTGCCAACGGGCTGCCGCTTTGTAGAAGGGACACCGATTCCCGACGCTTTACTGATAACCGACAACTGAAAACTGACAACTATTCCCCTGACCGCTGACAGCCATTCTTCCTGACTGCCGACTGCCGATTGCTATTCTTATTTCTTTTCTGCGCACGGCACGATAATAGAATCTACCATACCATGCAGGATTTTCTTATCGGCTGGGCAGACTGCCGCTTGCATACCGCCGAGTTTAACGGTATCACCCACGACGAAATAGTATGGACGGAGCAACGGACGGCACGCCATCTCTTGAACATCACCAGCATCGAAATCGTAATACTGCATCCGTACCCGTTCAGCAGTGTGGAACTTCTGTAGGACATACGGACTTTTTTCAAAGTTCTCAAGACTGTTTTCGATGACAGCTTCCCACGCTTCAGTGGGAAGGTCGTGTCCGATCGCTACACCGCGACTCCCCCATGCGAGTTCGGAAAACCCTGAAGGTTTGATAACCAATTCCCGCTGCTTCTGTGTTACAGTGCCAAGCTGCCGCCAATCTGTTACAGCGTTGCCATCCAACTCCAAGTTGGGAATCACGGCGTGTGGTGGTAACGGGCGGGCGTCAATAACCCAAGTCTCTGGAATTGCTTGTTGTAGGAACGGATAGGTCTTTTTGCCGAGATGACGCTGCCAAAAAGGTTGAAGTGTAGGATGATGGAAAAGGGCGAGACACAATTTTTCTTCCAGATAGGATTTCGGCGGCGGTGTCATCACAACGGAGCGTTTTTTCGCACTATAGAACATTAACTCCACTTTTGGGATATTGGGGAGATCGAACAGTTCATAGAAGCGATAGAACACATCGACTTCCATCTTACCGTCCGTATTCTGGACAAGTAGCCCATCTTCGGTAAAAATTACCTCATGCGGTTTGACAGCGCGGGTTTCCAATCCTACTTCACAAAGCGCATCGGCAAGCCAGACCATCTCCGCCCAATAATCTTTCGATTCGTCCGAAACGACGATTGCGAGTGTAGGCTCTTCTTTCTTCGCCAACGCCCGAATCATTTCGGCGTATCCGTTCACCATTCCGTCGCTGCCACCGATGATGGCATAGCCGAGTTCGGCATAAAGCCTCGCTAAGCATCCAGTTGCTCCGATGAATCCAGGAATAGAATCGAGTTCGGTGATTGCCATACCATCGGCAGTCGGAAGAATATCAGGGCGTAGCACCCCCGGCAGTTGGCTTTTAAAACGGTTCATCCGCCCATACTGGATAACAGATTCCGGTTTTCCGATCTCCAAGTACTCAGCCACCCAAGTGGGTTGAATGCCCCGCACACTTTGCGAATAGAGTAGATTGCAGGCGCGATAGAAATTTAAAAGATGCGTTCCGAGTTCCTCAAACCATCTCAAATCCGATTCATAAATCCAGAACGGTTCTGGAGAGATACGCCAAGAGGTGTTGCAATCTGGATGGACTTCCCGTTTTTCTGCTTCAAATAGTTTCGCCTTCGGAATTTCGTCATTAATGAATAGACATTTCTGTTTGGCATCCAATTTTAATTTTTTAATTATTCCTTGCGGTTAAACAACGTGCGTCTGAATTATCAAGTACGTTCCTTAAATCCGCCCTCCATTACATTACGGGCTTGGTTTTCGATGCTACAAAGAATCTTTAATTATTTCCTGCCGTTCGGTTATGCCAAGAAGACCTGTTTAACGAAGTCAATCTTTTTCTGTTCAGCGATGGTTTGCAAAACGTGCCGAGGCACAGGACTATCCACGTTGATGAGCGTCACAGCGAGTGCCGACAAGCGTGAACGTCCGACAGTCATATCAGCGATATTGATACCGTGTTCCCCCAGAATTGTCCCCATTATCCCTATCATGCCCGGTTGATCGCTATTATAGATGAGAAGAATATATCCCGTCGGTCTCACGTTTATATGGAGTTGATCTATTCGGACGATGCGGATGTCTTTTTTGCCGAAAGCCGTCCCTTCGATGACCGCTTCGCCTTTATCAGTTGTAACTGTAATTGCGATAGAATTAGCGAAATCCGCTTCTGATTCACTTTTCGTTTCTGTAACGGCAATACCGCGTTGTTTAATCAGAAAAGGCGCGTTTACATAATTCACGTCTGTCAGCACAGGTGTCAAAAGCCCTTTCTGTGCCGCTACGGTTATCGGCGTGACATCCTCTTTCTGGAAGAGGGCACCATTGTAATGGATTTTGATCGCTGAGATCTGTCCCTCGACAATTTGGGCGTGAAAACTCCCTATCTTTTCGGCAAGCTCGAGATAGGGCCCCAAAATATCGAGCGTCCTCGGATCAATTTTAGGCTGATTTACGGCATTCGCGACGGGTTGTCCGCGAAGCGCATTTATGACCTGCTGTGCTATCTCAACAGCGACATGTTCTTGTGCTTCCGACGTAGACGCGCCGAGATGGGGGAGTGCCAATACGTTCTCTAATTCCAACAAAGGTGTGTCCGTTGCGGGTTCGCTTTCAAAAACGTCCAATGCAGCACCAGCGAGTTGTCCAGTTTTCAAAGCGTGATAAAGGGCATCTTCGTCAATAATACCACCCCGGGCGCAGTTAATCAACCTGCAGCTCGGTTTCATCAACGCAAACTCCGATGCACCCACGCTATGGTAGGTTTCGGCGTTGAGGTGCGTGTGGACGGAGATGTAATCGGATTCCTGAAAAAGTGCCGCTCGATCGACAAGCCGTATGCCAATTTTTTCTGCCGCACTCGCTGAAAGATACGGATCGTAGGCGATCACTTGCATCCCGAAGGCTTGTGCGCGCCGGGCGACCTCACGTCCGATACGTCCGAGTCCAATGGTGCCGAAGATCTTTCCGTATAACTCAACGCCAATGAAGTCGTTGCGTTTCCATGTTCTGTTTCTGAGTGAAATACCCGCGGGCACGATGTTGCGCGCCAATCCTAACAGCATCGCGATGGTATGTTCCGCCGCCGCAATCGTATTGCCTGTTGGCGTGTTGGCGACTAAGATACCGTTTCGCGTTGCGGCTTGTACGTCGATGTTGTCTACACCGACCCCGGCGCGTCCGATAACCTTTAGCTGCTTCGCATTTTCGATGACCTCCGCGGTTACCTTCGTCGCGCTTCTGATAAGTAAGGCATTATAGTCAGCAATCCGGTCCAGCAATTCTTCATGAGAGAGATTGAGGCTAACGTCCACCGCAAAATCGCCGCTCTCTTGTAAAACATCTAAACCTCGCTGTGACAGCAGGTCGCTGACCAGCACCTTGTTCATAAGTTTAAGTCCCTCCACCCTTATCGCGTCAAAATGATACCTGACCCTGTTCCATTTAAACAGGGTACCTCTTAAATTATAGCATGTCTTGCGTTCCCTGTCAACAACATTTTATTTTCACTGACAACTGATAACTATTGGACATATTTTTTTGAATATGGTAATATATTCTGCAATATCACCGCGCATCAGCGGATTCGCGAATTATGTTCAATGGAGGTACATATCATGGGTATGCCTGGGATTACAGAATTAATAATAATCTTGGCGATCGTCTTTCTCCTGTTTGGTGCGAAACGGCTTCCCGATTTAGCGAAGGGCCTCGGGCAAAGTATCACAAACTTTAAAGCCGGGCTCAATGAAGAACAGACAGACCAAACGGAAACGACAGCACAGCCAGAGAAAGAGACACCACAAAACGGAAAGAACGGGTAAGTATATGAAAGGCGGCGTTCTCTGAATTTTCGGGGATCGCTCTTATAAAGAAACAGGAGATTTTTTGATGCAAGATAAATTACCCGATTTTCTTCAAGAGGTCATTGAAGAATACCCCGATGTTTGGAAAGCATATCAGGCATTGGGTGAAGCCTGTGGCACCGCCGGTCCCCTTGAACCGAAAACCGTGAGACTTGTTAAACTCGCATTGGCGATCGGTGCCAAATCCGAGGGGGCAGTACACTCACATACGCGACGCGCCTTACGAGAAGGTATTACGCCGGAAGAGTTACAACAAGTAGCCCTGCTCGCGGTAACTTCTATCGGCTGGTCTTCAAGTATGGCGGCTTTGTCTTGGATTCAAGATATCGTGGATAAACAATCGTAGTTCAATCGGAAATCAGTATGGACGCAGGTTATGAACACCACCCCTTCGCCCCTTAAAAAGCGCGCCTACCGAATTTTAATCCCCACCGTTATTATCTTATCACTGATGCCGTCTGTTAGCAGAACCGAAACGTCAGCAGCGTTCCAGCAAGGTGTGGAATATGTCAAACTTCGACGCTATCCACAGGCAGTGGATACCTTTAAATCAATTTTATCACGCGATCCGACAGACACAAACGCGCTTTTTCAACTGGCGAACGTCTATAAATTGCAAGATGAATTGGCGTTAGCGATTCAGACGTTTAACACCCTTTTGGCGCAGCCTACAGGTTTCCAAAACGCCACAATTGCAAATTCGGAAAACGCGCTGACGACAGCGCGGATTTACGGATTAACGCACCTCGCATTGTCAGAAATCTACTGCAAGCAGAGCAAATTGGAAATCGCAGAACAGCACGCGAAAGAAGCAGTTCAGCGGTGTCCGACAGATGCGGATACGCATTATCGGCTCGGTTATATCTACACACATCAAGCGAAATTTGACGCTGCACTCGCTGCTTTTAAGCGTACCCTCGCACGTAACCCCGATTTTGCTGAAGTTTACGAATGGCTCGGTTTGATTGCCCTGATGCAGGAAAGCCCCCAACAAGCAGTTGAATATTATCAGAAGGCAATCAAGAAAAAGCCGTACGTTCAGAGTGCCTATTATAACCTCGCTAAGGCTTACCGGCTCCTGGGTAATGTGCCAGCAGCGACGGAACAACTCAAGTTGTTCGAGCAGATGAAGGCTTATTATGACCGAACCTATGCAATTGAAGGGGCTTTGGCAGAGGATCCAATGAATACGACGCTCCGACTGGAATTGGCGGAAATCCATCTGGCGCACAAACACATCTCCGCAGCAATTACGACATATCAAAACCTGATTCGGCTCCATCCAGCGTTGCCGACCGGATACGATAAATTGGGACGGCTCTACATGAATCTCAACATGCCCGAGCGCGCGATCCCGTTCTTTCAGAAAGTCCTTGCGTTAAACCCAGATGCTGTGGAGGCGCACGTCCGATTGGGCTGGCTCTACACCACGCTAAAGGCATTTGACAAGGCAGAATCGCACCTGCAAGCCGCTATAGAGCAGATGCCACACCTTACCTTAGCGTATCACGGGTTAGCCGAAATTTACACGAAACAGGGACATTTTCAGAAGGCGATTGACATCTACCGACACATCACAGAAATCGCACCTGACGATAACGATGCTCGTAAGGCATTACAAAGCTTAGAGCGTTTGAAGCAGAACGCACAAACAACGCGATAAATTTCTCCTTATGCGGAAAACTAACCTCAATAGAATCCCGTTCTCCTATCGCCTTTTCGCTTGCGCACTTATTAGCCTCCAATATTGCACCCTCGCAGTCACAGCACCGATCTTCATTGATGTTACGGAATCCGCAGGCATAACGTTTGTTCATACCGATGGCAGAAGCGGTTTGAGGCTTTTCAATGAGTTCCTCGGATCCGGCGGCGGATTTTTCGATTATGATGGCGATGGTGATCTCGATATCTACCTCGTCAATGGCGCAATTCAGACCGGCGGTGAACAAGACCGCAGACCGCGTAACGTTCTCTACCGAAACAATGGCGATAATACCTTCACCGATGTTACCGACGAGGCAGGTGCCGGAAGCACGGCTTACGGTGTCGGTGCAACTGTCGGTGATTACGATAACGATGGCGATATAGATCTCTACGTCACTAACTTCGGTAAAGATCAACTCTATCGAAATAATGGCGATGCGACCTTCACGGACGTGACAACACACGCCAAAGTTGGCAACCCAAATTGGGGCACCAGTTGCGCGTTTGCCGATGTTGATAACGATGGACACTTGGATCTCTATGTGGCGAACTACGCCGCGTATACACCGAAAGACGACATCCGGTGTGAAGAACGCGGGGTTCACGTCTATTGCGGTCCGCACGCGTATCCAGCCGTTCACGATACTTTTTACAAGAATAATGGAGATGGCACCTTCACCAATAGATCGGATTTGTATCGTCATTCAAATCTTAATCCTCAGCACGGGTTGGGTGTAACGTTCGGGGATTATGATGCCGACGGAGACATCGACCTCTACGTCGCAAACGATCAGGATCCGAACTTCCTATTTCAAAACACCGAGAGCGACAATTTCTTCTCCAATTTTTCGGAGGTTGCATTAATTTCAGGCGTATGCTATAATGATATGGGGAAAGAGGAAGCCGGAATGGGTACCGATTTCGGGGACTATGACAACGACGGGTGGCTCGATCTCACCGTCAGTAATTACCAAACCGAAACCAATACAGTTTACCACAATCATGACGGCACCTTTTTTACCGACAATACGATTACCACTGGTATCGCAGAGGTAACACACGGCTATCTCGGATGGGGCATCAAGTTTTTTGATTACGACAACGATGGATACCAAGATATCTTTGTTGCAAATGGACACTTGATGGATAACATCACCGTGCTTGAAAAACATGTGACCTATCCCCAAAGGAATCTGTTGTTCAGGAATTTAGGCGATGGCAGATTCGTCAATGTTGTGTCAGAGACAGATGGCTTGGCATTGGAAAAGGTGAGCCGCGGTGCGGCTATCGGCGATTACGACAACGATGGCGACCTTGATATCCTTGTCACCAATTGCAATCAACGTCCAGACCTGCTCCAAAACGTAATCGGGAATCGAAACAATTGGATACAAATCCAAGTCGTCGGACAAAAAAGCAATCGATCTGGAATTGGCGCGAAGATTAAAGTCGTCACCGGAACACACGTTCAATATTGGGAAGTCCAGGGTGGCGGGAGCTATCTCTCCTTCCATGACCTGCGCGCCCATTTTGGGGTTGGCAACGCGGAACAGATTGACCTCCTTGAAATTCGCTGGTCCAGCGGACACATTGACCAAGGGACACGTCTCCCTGTCAACCGAAGGTTTATCGCAGTTGAAGGGCAAGAGATTGTTCCCATACGTTAGCCAATTTAAAAAACGCCTGCTTAAGGCGGGCTTTATGGAGGAAAAATGAAAACCCTGTTTACAATGCTAATACTTATCACGTTTACGGCATCCTTTGTCTATGCCGCAAACGAACCCGAGGATTCAATGATCCTCTATTTCTCTTTTGATGAAATCGACGGCGAGACTGCTATCGATCACTCAAAGTATGGAAACGATGGCGAAATCGTCGGCGACCCGCAGCATGTTGATGGCAAATTCGGCAAAGCTTTGGAATTCAACGGTGAAAGCGACTGGATTGTGGTCCCACATGAAGAAATCCTCACCGTTGATGAGAGCGTCACCGTGATGGCTTGGATTAATACCGAACGCCACCAAGGCCCAGGTGGACAGCGGTGGCAAGGTATCGTTGCAAAGAGTAACGGACCACGTTCCTATAGTTTCTACACCGAATTCCCGAGCGAATGCCTGCACTTGAGTGTCGGTGGGGCTGGAAGTGTTTGTAACGGGAAAGTTGCCCTTGAGGAGTGGCAACACGTTGTCGCACAGGTCGATGACGGTACCCACCGCTATTGGATAAACGGTGAAAATGTAGGGGACTTCGGCGGAAAACCACCTCCCCCCGGTAAAGCGGATACAGCGGATGTTCTCGTCGGTAAAACACACGAAGGCAGTCGCGAATTTCTCGGCTTGATTGACGAGGTACGCATCTGGAACCGTGCTCTCAGTGAGGAAGAGGTGATCGAACAGATGGACAGCGGGCATTTCGAGCTTTTCGCCGTTGACCCGCGCCAGAAACTCACCACAACCTGGGGACACTTAAAGACATCACAACGATAACTCGTTCGAGTGCGCGCTTTGAATCACAACAATGTAAGACAAGGAATGGATTTAGCCTATTCCGAGGCTAAATCCCTTACGAGGCGCGCACTCTCTATCTACAGACAACGATAGGAGTATGCATAACGTCATGAATGGAAAATTTATTGCGTCCGCAGACGTAGAACGAGACGAACTCGATTGGGGAACCATCGGCTGGCTTAGCCGTCCAGAAAGCACAGGCGGGAAAGACATCGTCGCCATGGAAGTGAGCCTCTCACCGGGACACGGACACGACTTCCACAAACACCCTGAGCAAGAAGAGGTTATTTACGTTATAGAAGGAAGCGTGGAACAATGGCTTGAAGATAAGAAACAGACGCTCAACGCAGGCGACGCTGTATTCATCCCTGCAGATATGGTCCATGCATCCTTTAACGTCTCCTCTCAGTCGGCGAAGTTATTTGTTACCCTGAGTCCAGCCAAAGGGACAGAGGGGTACCAACTTATTGATGTCTTTGATCAGGCACCGTGGAACACGCTTCGCTCGTAACCCTCTTTTTAAATGCTTGGAATGTCAGGGTCTGAAACATCATTATCAATTCGCCAGCGAATGCGTGAGTTCTACGAAACATCGGAAACCTACAAGGGGCTTCTATCTGCACACGACGAAGCTTACCTCCGACACTACGTGGAATTGGTGAGCCGCTACGCGCCGCCTCATGCGAAAGTGCTTGATCTCGGATGCGGGAACGGTATTTCGGCACGACTCCTCAATCAGGGCGGCTTTGATGTCGTCGGAACCGACATCTCTCCGCTCTTTCTTGAAGAAGCGCAAGCATGGGAAAATCCGAGCCTCCGCTATCAGGTCTGTGATGTGATGGAACTCCCCTTTGAAAGCGGATCTTTCAATGTTATCTGTTCAAACGAATTGATTGAACATCTGCCCGATGTGGAAACGGCGTTAACCGAGATGATGCGCGTTGTGTGCAAGGGCGGAAGGATTGTGCTTTCTGGACCCAATCTCTGCTCACCCTTAATCCCGGCGCTTGATTGGCTTAACCTGATGTCTGGTAAACCCGGTAGACCGGTTTGGGGCGAGACAAAACGGCAAGCCTTGCGGCAATTCATGCGCAACTGTGGACTCTATGTAAAGAAACGATTCTTGACGAAATCGCCGAACTTTATTTATCGTGAACCCGATTTACAGGTGGATGCCATCGGCGGCGATGCAGACAGTGCGTATTATGCGAGTCCAATTGATCTCGCCCAATTTTTCCGATCACATGGGTTCACGATAGTGAAAAAAGCCGTTGGATTCGGGATAAAGGGGAGGATCGTCGCAGGTGCGTTTCCGTACTTGAGTCCTTATATCACGATGGTCGTCGAAAAATGAACATTCGCGCAAACGATTTTGTCTTAGAGATAGGGAGCGGTCACAACCCAAAGGCACGTTCAGATGTCTTGTGCGATAAATTCATAGCGGATGACGAACAGCGCGGCGGGGCAATCGTTACCGACCGTCCGATGGTGGAAGCGGATGGGCAGTTCCTTCCATTCGCAGATGCGACATTTGATTATGTTATCTGCTCGCATGTATTGGAGCACGTTGAAGACCCTGCACAACTTATCGCCGAATTAGAGCGAGTCGCACGTCGGGGATATATTGAAACCCCTTCTGAAATAGGGGAACGCATCTATGGGTGGCACTATCACAACTGGGTCGTCAACTTGGTCGATGGTTGTTTGATGCTACGGAAGAATGAAAAAAATTCCCAGTTTGGGCAACTTTTCCACAGATTGGCGGTAACAGATAAACATTGGAAACGGTTTCATATCACACATCATCACCTCTTTTTGGTCCAATACGAATGGGAAGATGAAATAGACTATAAAATACTGCTCGAACATGAGTCTGCACTGGATTTGGAATGCCACGATACGCTTGATAGGCTTGTCGCATCAGATGGTAATGTTTCGAGACATAATGAGTGGTTGCTGCTTCTTAAAAGCGCGGTACCGCGAGGCATCGTTTCCCGTGCAAAGTCGCTTCTGACAAAAAGTAATAGTCGCCAGACGAAGACATTGCAAGAAATTCTCGTCTGTCCGCAGTGTAAAGGCGAAATTGCCTGGGAAAAACACCGGCTCCACTGTGGAAAGTGTGAACGGTCCTACCGGATTGTCGATGGGATTCCAAGGTTCACTTTTTAATTATTCGCAAGGTGTTAGATGAGGTGATTAGTTTGTTGATGGTTTTTTCTCATATCCGCCTGCGTGTTTTTGTAAACGCTGAAATCCAACGCGAAGAAAGTGTTTTTGCGTATTGTTGCAGGCTACCACCTTTGGTTATAGGGTTAAAGATGAGACCAGAAACGTAGCTCGTAACGAAGTGGAGAGCGGATTTAAGGAAGCACATCAATGATTCAAATCCACGTCAGTTAACCGCAAGGAAAGTTAAAAAAATGAATTTAGTTCCAAAAGAATTTATCCGCGTGATGCCGGATGCCATGCGAGGCTTCATTAGTGAAGCTTTCCAGAAGGCAGGTACCTCAGCGGAGGACGCTGCGCACATGGCACACCTGCTGGTTCTCACGGATATGCGCGGTGTGTTCAGCCATGGCACACAACAAACACCAGGATATGTCGGGATGATGCTTGATGGCAAAGTCAACCCACGTCCAAACGTCCGCTGCATTGATGACTCCCCGACGACAGCGGTCTACGATGGCGATGGCGGTATGGGACATTTTGCCTCGTATCATGCCGCAAAGGCAGCCGTCGAAAAAGCCAAAGAGATGGGGCTCGGTGCCGCAACGACTCGGAACCACTTCCACTTCGGGAGTGCTGGCAAGTATTCACGGCTCGCGCTGGAAGCGGATTGTGCCGGGTTCGCCGTTTCTTGCCACCGGTTTCGACACGGTCCCAACAGCACAGTTGCCACTGCAACCGGTGCCTCACCGATGAGTTTTGCGATTCCAGCCGGCAATCAGCCCCCCATCGTTGTCGATATGGCAACCGGCATTGATGCCAAGCTGCCGTTTGAACAAGCGTTTGAACAGAGTCCCGCTGCGTTTTTCAAGATGCTGGGTTTGAGTCATGTGAGTCATGCGCTCGGTGGGTTTATGGCAGGCATCTGGCTGTTCGATAAACCACCGGACCCTCCAACAATCTGGGAGGGTGCCAATCAAGGTGCTTTCATTGCAGCGATCGACATTTCCCGATTCCGACCGATTGACGAATATAAAGCGGAGATTGACCAACACATCCACGATGCACGACAGATGCAACCCGCACCGGGGTATGACCGATCGGATCTGCCCGGGGGCTTAGAATGGGAACGCGAGCGGGAATGGGCTGAAATCGGTATCCCAGTTGGCGAATCCCATCAGGGGCAGTTGAAAACAGTTGCTGAACGCGTTGGCATTCCGCTTCCATTTTAAAATTCACGAACCTGTAAGCCTTGTAGGGTGCCCCTTTGTAGGAATATATTATGAAAATAATCATCGGTGCTGGTATTTTGATGGTTTTGCTTATATTCGGGATTGGCGTTAGTGAAGCAGATGTAGAAGGTAAGGCGGGCATAGAACGTGTATCACAACAGGGACTGCCAAAAGCGGCGAAAGCGCGCTTGGGAAAAGGCGGTATCAATGCGCTTGCGTTTTCACCGAATGGCACACAGATTGCTGTCGGTAGTAACATCGGGGTCTGGCTCTACGATGTCGCAACAGGTAAAGCGGTTGCTATGTTCCCAGGCATGTGTCAATCGGTCGCGTTTTCGGCAGATGGGCACTACCTTGCCGGGGCAACGGGTGGATTTCATGGAAAGCAGGCACTCACGGTCTGGGAACTTGCGACACACCAAGAAGTCTCGGCGTATATGAAGGAGCCTTATCCTCGGACGAAACTACGGTTTTCTTCAGATGGTAAAACACTTATCGGTTTGAATAGAAACAGCATCTCGATCAACACGGTAAATGTTGAAACCGGAAAGCGAGGTGTTATAGCTATAGAAGACCGATCCTTGGAACAGATGCGCGGTCGGCGAGGTCATGAGAGTTACGCGCTCACAGATGATAAAATTGCGGTTGGCGGTGAAGTCGGAACGATTACTATCTATGATACAACCACCGGAGAAAAACGATTGTCCTTTACCGCTGCAGACGCACCGATGCCGTTAATCCCTCATGAAAAGTTTAGAATCGGAGATGAGGACTTTCAGGTACCGATAGATAGAAGCAGACAAGTATTAACTATGGCGTTTTCTGCGGACGGTACGCGACTCGCCAGTGGTAGTAAAGACACTGCAGTGCGCGTATGGGATACGGAGGGGACCGAGACACCAATTCTGCTTCAGGGACACCAAGGGTGGATAAATGCGTTAGCGTTCTCTCCTGATGGGCGTATGCTCGCCAGTGGCGATACGGATAGGGCGGTCCATGTATGGGACACGACGACCGGGACGTTGCTCACGACGTTTCCTGGACATCTCAGTGGTGTTGTCGCCTTAGCGTTTTCACCGGACAGTCGGACCTTGGCGAGTGGCAGTGTAGATGGCACAGTTCGGTTCTGGAGCATAGAGACGCAGGAAGCCCTACCCCGACATATTACAGGACACACGGAGTCAGTCAAAGCCGTAGCATTTTTAGACAATGGATTGACACTTGCCAGTGTCGCGTTTAACGGGGTAATTACGCTTTGGGATTTGAAAACCTTGGAAGCGACAGATATCGAGATCTCAGAACGTGGGGACCTGTTATCAGGAACAGCCTTTTCGCCGGACGGCACGCGACTCGCCAGTGTCCCCACAAAAGGTAAGATATATTTTGACCCAGCCACCGGGGAATCGCTTGCTACAACGATGCAAATGGACGACAGTCGCGGGAGTCTAACGGATGTCAAAACAGGGGATCCGGTCGCGACTTTCAGAGGTCCTTCAGGCGGTATGCCCCGGGCCGCGCAGTTCGCGTTTTCGTCGGATGGAAAAAAGCTCGCCTTAGGCGGTTTCGGGTATATACGCGTGTGGAATGCAGTTATTACGGACCCAGATGTTTTTCTGGATATCCCACTCACTGAGGATGTGCCTGCCAATGAAAACGCCCTTGGAGAATTACCGCCGGGAGTAGTACCACCACACGGGCTTCATCACTTCGCTACAGAAGTTAGTGCTTTGGTATTCACGCCAGATGGGAAGAAACTCATCAGCGGGGCAATGAATGGACAGGTTCAGATGTGGGATGCAGAGACAGGTGTCCCGTTGGCCCCCTTCCTTGAAGGAGACGATCCAGCCTCGATGATCGATGGTAATCGCATCGTGTTTCGAGATGCTATTACCGCACTCGCATACGTCGCGGATAAAGGGTTGCTTGCTATCGGTAGTTACAGAAGTACGCGTTTGTTCGGACAACATAAACAGATCAATCTCAAGGAGATACCGCACGGGGCGAAACGATTGATGTTTTCACCGGATCGGACGATCCTGATCATAGCATTTGGCAGCAGAATAGAACTCTGGGATTTAGCAACGGGCGACAAACTGACGACTCTCGACGGGCATACAGCATTCGTAGAAACACTACTATTTTCACCAGACGGCAAAACCCTCGTGAGTGCTGGACCTGATGGCACGATCCTTTTGTGGGATTGGGATGCAGCTCGCGACGGTTCAGAAGTCATGGACAATTGAGGGGTTCCCTTTAACAATTAAAAAGATATGGATACAAATACAAACAACACAGAAGATCGAAATATCGTGATTATTGGCGGCGGCACCGCCGGTTTTGCCGCGGGTGTCTATACATCTCGGGCAATGCTTGAACCTGTTCTGATTACAGGAGAGGCACTCGGCGGACAACTCTCTCTAACGCTTGACTTGGAAAATTATCCCGGCTTCTTCGGGAACGAAGCAGGGGTTTTTATACAAGGCATGCAGGAACAGGCAGAACGGTTCGGTACCGAAGTCAAATTTGACACCGTAACAGCTGTTGACTTTTCGCAACACCCGTTTGCTGTCACGACCTACGAGAAAGAATACCGAGCAAAATCTGTGATCATAGCGACAGGGGCATCGCCGCGTACGCTTGATATTTCTGGTGAAGAGGAATATGGCGGACGAGGGGTCTCCTACTGTGCAACGTGCGATGGGTTCTTCTTCCAAGACCAACGGCTGATTGTCGTTGGCGGTGGAGACGCTGCGTTAGAGGAGGGTATTTTCTTAACCAAATACGCTTCCGAAGTGTATATCGTCCATCGCCGCGATCAGCTCCGTGCGAGCCAGATTATGCAGGAGCGCGCCTTCAAAAACGATAAGATTAAGTTTATCTGGGACACCGTCGTTGAAGAAATCAAGGGTGATGCAGAAAAAGTGACAGGTGCCACCCTTAAAAACGTTAAAACCGGTGAGACGCAACTCTTCCCGATTGACGGTGTATTCATCTTTATTGGACATATTCCGAACACCGAACTCTTCACAGATGTCATAAGTATGGACGAGCAAGGATATATCATTGTCGACGAGATGCAACGCACGAACATAAATGGGGTCTATGCCGCAGGCGATGTACATGACCATGTCTTCCGCCAAGCAATCACTGCTGCGGGTGCCGGTGCCGCCGCTGCGATCGCTGCTGAGAAGTTCGTCGCAGAATTAGAAAACCGCGCCTATCCGGGGAATTAAATTCACTGAATAGGTAAGCTGTAAAGAAGGTTGATATCCATCTGCAGACTGGCGTACAATATTGATATGATCTACGTAAGAGAGCAGTCTGATCCAGACCTTGTGTCACTACCACACAATAGATACGATATTGTGACCAAAGATGCCTTGCAGAAATTTCCGGAAGACATCTTGCAGGCAGTCTTGGAACGCACTGATTTTAGGTTTATAGAATTTGTGGAAGGCGAATTCACAACGGTTGAAATCCGTCGGACAGATAGTCTCATAAAGGTGCTCCTCGGCGATGAATTAGTTTTGGTACACATTGAATTTCAAGTAGGCGACAGTGCCGCCCCTGAAATGGTACGCCGCAATGTAGGCTATCTCGGCAGATGCTATGAAAGATACGGTTTGCCAATTCTTTCTCACGTTATCTATCTCCGTCCGAATGCCGGACGGAACGATCCAGGGGGTTACAGGCAAGATGTCCCGAACCACCGGTTCATCGTTGAATACAAAGTGATTCGTCTTATTGAACTGGATGGGCGATCTGTTCTTGAGGCGCAAAACGCTGGATTGATGCCATTCGCGCCGTTGATGCAACCACCCGTTGGTAATGTAACGAAAATACAAAGACGCTGGCACTGCCCACAGATATTCGGAGTAATCTCCTCGTATCGCAATGGGTCATGAGTGGACTAATACATCCACATCAAGCAATTAGCAGTTTTTTATCAGAGGCAGTTATGCAAGAATCTTCAGTATACAAACATCTCATAGAGACAGCGGGAAAAGAATATTATCAACAAGGGATCCAACAAGGAACTGAACAAGGTGCACGACAAAGCACTATTAGAGCCCTTTTTGCAGTGCTTGAATTTCGGTTTGATGGGCACGCCGTTCAAGCACTTAGACCCGCATTAGAAAGCATTCAAGAGCTTCAACGCCTTCAAGAATTGCATCACGAAGCTTTGCGCGCAGAGACCTTTGAAGCATTTATCCAGAATTTAGAAACAGATGGTCGCTAACTTTACGATCTATGAGAAAAAATATGAAAACACGAATTAGTATAGTTGGTACAGATTTATAGATTTCAATAGAACTCCGAAATGAAGGAAACTGTTCCAGTGACAAACCACAAAAATTCACGACTCGCCCTCGGTTTAGATTCAAGTACACAAAGCCTATCCGCGGTCGTCATTGATATAGAGACAGCGGAAAAATGCTTTGAGCATTCGCTTGATTATCGGGCCGATGAACGACTCAACCACTTCGGTATCGGAGAAGACTATATCTTACCTCCGAGAGAAGCGGGTGAAGCCGAACAACCACCCCTGATGTACCTCGCCTCACTTGACGCTATGTTTGCCGATATGCGCGAGGCAGGTTTGCCACTTGAGAACGTGCGCCTCATCAACACATCAGGCCAGCAGCATGGACACGTCTATCTGAACACTGATGCGGATGCGCTTTTGGCACAACTCGCCAGTAGAGACGAGGTGACCTCGTCCCGACATAACGAAGATACACGCGACTTGCAAAGCCTGCTAAAAGGTGCGTTTGCATATCCGAACGCGCCAATCTGGATGACCGCGAACACCTCTGCGCAAACCGAGGCTGTCCGAAACGGTGTCGGTGGAAAATCGGAGATGATTAACCGCTCTGGTTCGGACGCACCACTCCGATTCACAGGTGCTGCCGTACGGCGCATCGGAGAACAATTTCCTGAATCCTATGTAGCGACGGCAAAAGTCCAGTTAATTAGCAGCTTCATTCCTGCAGTGCTGACGGGTAATGCCGAGGTGCCTATTGATTACGGGAACGGGTGTGGGATGTCCCTCATGAACTACCGGACGAAAGCGTGGGATGCCGCACTATTGGCAGCGACGGCAGACGGCTTGCCGGGCGGTGTGGAAGCACTTCAATCGAAATTGCCCGCGCTTGCCCGTCCAGATTCCATTGTGGGCAGTCTTGCCGGATATTACATAGAGAAGTATGGCTTCAATAGTCGTTGTGCAGTGATAACGGGGTCTGGGGACAATCCACAGTCGAAGGTGCCTGTTGCCGGAGATCTGCTGAGCCTCGGAACCAGTTTCGTCAACATGGTGTCAACCGATGGCGATACACTCGATCCAGAGGGATTCGCGAACGCCATGTATGACGGCATTAACCGTCCTTTTATGTTCGGATGTCGCACGAACGGTGCAATGGTATGGGATGCGGTGAGGAACCACTACGGCTTGGCAAAAGAAGAATACGCGCCCGCAGAGGCGGCTTTGCAAAGGGTTGCCCCCGGACAGTCTATGACGTTTTGGCAACCTAAAACGGAGTCCTTCCCAGTCTCTGGTGCTTTTGAACTCATCCGTTCCACCGCAGAATCGACGTTAGCAGCGGATTATAGCGGTATTATTGAGACGAGCCTCGCAGCACTTTACATTTACTCCGCTGTCTTCACAAAGCAGACGCAGGAACCGTTGTTTGTAACGGGTGGTGCAACGGATAGTCCTGAAATCATGCGGCGTGTCGCAGGCATCTGGAATAGACCAACGCTCCCCGTAGAAAAAGGGGGCGCAGCACTCGGTGCCGCCGTCGCAGGTATCAAAGCACTTTATGATGCAGATGCCAGTGCGGAAGCCGAGTCTTTTGATATTGAGGCGTTTAGTGCTTCGGTCTTGAAGCGCGGTGAATCAATTCAGCCGAATCCCGCAGACGTTGCCGCCTATCATGGCGAGGGAAAATACCTCCAGCAGTTCGGGGAAAAATACGAACAGATTATGGCAGCACACCCGGTATAATAGTCGTCAGTGAACACGGTTTCGGTTTTCTGAAAATCGCAAATTAAACTGGAAACTGATGGCAATTAGAAACTCTCTTTGCTGACGGCTGACAGCCGACAGCCATTAAAAAATGAAAAAGCAACTAACACACTTCGACGAAAAAGGCAACACGCGGATGGTGAATGTCGGCGGCAAAGAGGAGACGCACCGTATCGCCATCGCTCGTGGGCATGTTACGGCGCGCCCTGAAACGCTCCACCTCATCGCTGAGCAAGGAATGAAGAAAGGCGATGTTTTAGAGGTTGCGCGGCTCGCGGGTATCATGGCAGCAAAGCGCACTGGTGAACTCATTCCGTTGTGCCATCCGCTCGCATTGACTTCAATTCGTGTTGAACTCGCTATCGCAGACGATGCACCGCAGGTTGAGATTGAAGCAGAAGTCCAGACCGTCGGTCGTACAGGCGTAGAAATGGAAGCACTCACCGCCGTGTCAGTCGCGGCTTTGACGGTTTATGATATGTGCAAAGCAGTGGACAGAGAGATGGTTATCGGTGATGTTAGACTCGTCAAGAAGACAGGCGGTAAAAATAGTTATCAGTCGTCAGGTATCAGTAGTCGGTTAAAAGAGGTGTCTGATAACGACGACACAACCTCGAAAGCAAAGGACGGTTAGAAGTTTATCGATGAATTTCGCGTCAATAAAAGACGTTCCCGAGAACTGAAAACCGAAAATTATTATGCGTCAAATACTCATTACAATCCTTGCGGTTTGTTTAACTGTTACAACCGTCTTTGCAGCAGACCACGTTCTAATTATTGGCGGTGTTGCTGGTGAAAAATCCTTCTACGACGCATTCTGGAATGCTACCGCCGGGTTCCATCAGTTGCTCACCGATGAATACGGTTACGCACCCGACCAGATTACTTTTCTCTTTGAGGATATGGGCGATATAGACCGAGGCGGACAGGGAGAGCTGGAACTCGTTGATGCGGAATCAAATCGAGAACAGGTTTTTGCAGCATTTGACCAACTCACCCAGATTGTGCAGCCCTCAGACCGGTTTCTGCTGTTCATGCTTGGGCACGCATCCCGTACCGGTAGAGGGAGCGCAAAGTTTAATCTGCGCGGAAGAGATATTACCGAAGCGGAATATGTAACACTTATTAACAGTGTTCCTGCCGAGAATCAGGTTTTAATCTTCGGTTTCCCTTATAGCGGAAGGTTTGTCTCGCAGCTAAGCACACCGGGACGTATAATTCTCACTTCAAGCTCACCAAATGAAGGCTACTCACTACAGGCAGGATTCGGTGATGTTTTTGTCAGTGCCTTCTCTACAGCGGATAACGACATAAACGACGATGGCGACATTTCACTGTTAGAGGCGTTTTTATCGTTACAGACACAAACAAAAGAATGGTATGAAAGTGACGGAACCATTCAATCCGAACATCCCCATCTCGATGATAACGGCGATGGAAAAGCGACTCGGAACCTAACGATTACGCCTGAGACCACAGGTACAGACGGAGCAGATGATGGCACCCTTGCCGAAAAAACGTTCTTAGGAACACGTCGTTCCGATTTACCAAGCACACCGCCGCCCCCTGATCCTGAAGTTTCCGTTGATATATTGCCTACGCAACCACCCCAAGCAAACGAACAGGCAAATCCCGATATTCTGGCTGCTTCCGACAACGCTGAGAACCGTAGGTCAACACTGCCTTACAATTATATCAGCGAAGCAGACGAGAAAGTAATCCAACATACCATTGAGATGGCACCCTCTCAAGAGGACTATCCAGGAGACGGCGCTGTTGTTCTTTGGGAGACGGTTGATGTTGACATCGATGAAAAGAGTCGCTATGTCTATTCCACACGGCGAGTCGTCAAAATCTTCAATGAAGACGGCGCAGGTCTTGCTGAAATCAGCATCCCCTATATGCGTGGGAAGGACGATGTTACCATCCATCACGCCCGAACGATTACGCCTGATGGTAGGCTTGTTGAACTTGACCAGAGCGAAATAATAGCAAACGTTCCGCCGCCGAGCGCTGTGGATGCGGGTTTATACGTCGATGCCCGCTTGATGTACTTCACACTCCCCGAAATCACCGATGGCTGTATCATAGACTATGCCTATTCAACGAACAATCTTGGGCACGTCATGCGCGGTGAATTTTGGCGTAAGGTGTACTTCCAAGGTTCACAACCCGTGCAATATTATCGGTTCACCGTACATATTCCCAAGAAAAAGCATCTCAATTATCAAATTTCAGGCGCACCGGTGGCTCCAGTGGGTTTGCAAGCAAGCACTTCCTTTCTTGATATTGAGCCAACAATTACAGAGAATAACTACATCCGTACCTATACCTTTGAAGTGCGGGATGTTCCGCCCTTAAAAGAGGAGTACCTGATGCCTGCGCCCCAGGACCTCGCTTACAGCATCAGCATTTCTTCAATCGATTCTTGGGATAAATTAGTGACGTGGTACGCGACACTCATTCGGGAACAGGATACCATTACCCCGGAAATTACGAAAAAGACAGAAGAACTGCTTCGCGGTGCTTGGTCTCGAAAGGAGAAAGTGAAGCGGCTTTATGAATACGTCGCGACGAACATCCGATATCTCGGCTATGAACTCGGAATTTGGGCGATTAAGCCGTATCCTGCCGACTTCGTTCTGAAAGTCGGGAAAGGAGATTGTAAGGACAAAACGACACTCCTCGCCACAATGCTCTCATCTGCAGGTATTAATTCCTATCCTGTGCTTATTTCTGCCGGCGATACGCGGGGTGTGAACGCTCACCTGCCAGATGGCGGCTCAGAAGTCGAGGCGGTCCCGTCGCTTGCCTATTTCAATCACATGATTCTTGCTGTCGAAGGCAACAAGGAAGGTGAATTCATCTGGCTCGATCCAACAGCAGAGACGTGTGCCTTTGGTGATTTTCCTGCCAGCGATCAAGACAGATGGACACTTATCATCAACCCGCGATTTCTAACAGAAGATAAAGCCACTATCGCGGAAAATTCGGATGACGACGCAGCAGTGAAAGGTATGGAAAATAGGCTCTACCGCTTCCAGAAGAGCCCTTCTTTAGAGGCAACATCAAACCTTAAACAGGTTCACACCCACGTAGATGTCGGGAAAGATATGAGTGTCTCTGTCCGCCAAGAGTTAACAGTCACTGGCGTTTTCAACATGAAACTTCGGAGCCAACTCTCACATCTGCAGACTTCTGAAGAGAAGGCAGAATTTTTCCACAAAGCGTTGGAATTAGATGAACGCGCCAAAGTAACGAACGTCGAAGTCTCTGGACTTTCAGCGTTAAAAGGCGAATTGAAGGTCAACGTCACATGGACGTGTCAGGAGTATTTGTACGCCATCGGCAGTCAATTTGTGCTTGAATTGCCGATCGTCAAGCATCCTTATGCGGAGTTGTTGAGCGAGGAACGCCGAATGTATCCCGCTGTCATTGGCAAGGCGTTGTCGCTTGAAGACAAAATTAGCGTCAAAACGGAGGCACCCTTTCAGATTGATACCGTCCCTGAGGAACAGACCCTCCAAACCGAGGTCGCCGAGATTCAGATCCGATACGATCAATCCAAACGCAAAGCCGAGATGCACCAGACTATCCGTTTCCTAACGCCGAGTGTCACACCCGACAATATCTATCATCTCAAAGATGTCGTCAGAATTGCCTCAAACCGAGGCCCGAAACGATTTATATTGACGCAAGATTAGTTATCAGCGGTCAGCAATCAGTTGTCGGTGGTCAGAAGGAAATTGTCTGAATCGTGTCGGGATATTCGGGCTTGCGTCTTGAATGGTTCAATGAGGGAAAACGCGCACAAACTAACAGTTTATGCTACAAAAGAGTTGTTTCTGTTACAAAACGGATTGAAAATTTATCGCACAGATTTCCAAATCCAGTCGGAACTGACCGAGAACCTGCCCGGAACCAAGTGGAGGGCAGTCCAGGAGGCCATAATTTAAAAAATGCCAGCAACAGAAGAAGTTCAAGCAATAGAAGAATTGATGAAAAGCCAAGAGTTGATTTTAGAACAACTCAGAAAGGTAATCGTTGGGCAAGAGGAAGTTATCAATCAGATGTTGATGGCACTTTTTGCGGGTGGACACTGCTTATTAGAGGGTGTCCCAGGATTAGCCAAAACGCTCATGATTCGGACTTTGGCAGACATTCTGAACCTCAAATTTAAGCGAATCCAGTTCACCCCGGATCTAATGCCTGCCGACATCACTGGAACGGATGTGCTCGAAGAAGATCGAACAACAGGACATCGCACGATCCGATTTATTCAGGGTCCCATTTTCGCAAACATCCTCCTCGCTGATGAAATTAATCGTACGCCCCCGAAGACACAGGCAGCACTTTTAGAGGCAATGCAGGAACATCACGTTACCGCAGGTGGTAACGAATTCCAATTGGAACAACCCTTCTTTGTGCTTGCCACGCAGAATCCGATTGAACAGGAAGGCACATATCCGCTGCCAGAGGCGCAGTTAGATCGGTTTATGTTCAAAATTGTCATAGATTACCCAACAGAGACAGAGGAAACGGACATCGTTTCGGCAACAACCGGAGCAGAGGAACCTGAACTCGAAACAGCACTGTCGGGCGAAGCGATCGTCGAACTCCATAAAATCGTTAGACGTGTACCTGCCGCCGATAATGTTGTGCAATATGCTGTGAAAATTGCGCGTGCAACCCGTCCGAAAGAGGAGAACGCCCCCGATTTCATCCAACAGTGGGTACGATGGGGCGCGGGACCCCGTGCTGGACAGTACCTCATCTTAGGCGCGAAAGCCCGCGCGATTCTACGCGGTCGCTATAACGCTTCCTGTGAAGATGTGAAATCTGTCGCACCTGCGGTCTTACGCCACCGCGTCTTAACCAACTTCCACGCTGAAGCGGAAGGCGTTGACTCCGATGCCGTTATCCACCGCCTACTCGACACAGTGCAAGAACCCGCTGCAAGGTTGTAGATGTCATCACAAAAAATCTCGGTCATCATTCCTGTCCTTAACGAAGAAAACGCCATTGCCAAAGTCATCACCGATATTCCGAGAACCGTACAGACACCTGACGAAAAAAGTGAAGCCACAATTCAGGAAATTATTGTCGTTGACAATGGCTGTACCGACAACACCGTCGCAATCGCAAGTCGAAACGGGGCACGGATCATAACTGAACCCCGCCGGGGATACGGATACGCCTGTCTCGCGGGGATCGCTGCGCTTACGACGACCCCACCCGATATCGTCGTTTTTCTGGATGGCGACTATAGCGACTATCCCGCCGATATGCCGAAACTCCTGCACCCCATCCTCGAAGGTAGCGCCAACCTTGTCATCGGCGCGAGAAATGCTGAAAACGCACAGGACGCTTTGTTACCACAAGCACGCTTCGGCAATTGGCTCGCCTGTTTCCTGATAAAATGTTTCTTTGGCGTGCGCTATACGGATTTAGGTCCCTTTCGAGCGATCCGATATCCGCAGCTGCTTGCTTTGAATATGCAGGACAAAACCTTCGGATGGACGGTTGAGATGCAGCTCAAAGCCGCAAAACAGGGAATGTTTGTCTGTGAAGTCCCAGTTCGCTATCGCAAGCGGATCGGGGTCTCTAAAATCACCGGTACATTCACCGGTACCCTCAAAGCAGGCTATAAGATCCTCACGACTCTCTTTTATCACCGCTTTTTGACGTAGACTTTATGACCACCACTCAAATCAATATTTCAGTAATTGACCCGCTACGACAAACGTTCTGGTTCGTAGGGGTGTTTTTGCTTGGGTGTTTCTTCGAGGTTTCCCAACCCGCTTCATGCGATTTATCGCACGTTCAGAAATTACTGATTTATATAAAGCCCCTAATTGTATAGCAACCCACAATTCCCATTCGCGTTCTTGATATTTATGGTAACCCTGAAAAATAAACAGACATCTCATTAGACCCAAACCGCCACTACCGCTGGCGAGGTTTCTAACCTCGCCTCTTTAAAGTGTCCAATTAATTCTAAGGTTTACTATAAACTTGAAACCTACCTAACTTAATGCTATACTTGTTCTAAAATCTCAACGGAGAAAAACAGTGCTACAGCCCTATACTGCACTTATCCGACAAAGCGAAGGAGGACTGAAATGACGAAAAGAAAAAAGATAAAAGCAACATACAGAAACGGTGTGATTGAACCGTTGGATAAGATCAACCTTCCCGAAGGGCAAGCACTTGAGGTCGAATTCAGCGTTCTCCCAAAAACGCCTCATGAACTTTCTCACGAAGAAAAAGAAGAATTGATCCAGAAAATGAGTGGCTCAATGAAAGGAACATGGGGAAGTACCGTTGAAGAAATTGACGCTTATATCGAGTCAGAAAGACAATCATGGGATCGAGAATTTTAAATTTCCCTTCAGCAAGTTCTCACGTAACATCGGTGTTTGAGAGGTTTCTTGAAATGTTGAAAGACCCGATTATTGAAGAAATTCATCGAATTCGAGACGAGTGGGCTGCTTCTTTCCAGTATGATTTACGTGCCCTCTGTGAGGACATAAAACGCCAGGAGAAACGTGATTTCCTTACCGACGAGGAGGGTAACTTCATAAAGGACGAGAAAGGTGGCTTGATACTTAAGTCTGAAGTCGCTGGACGTGCAACCAGATCCTAAAAAGGTGTATTAAGGAAAATAACCGTCTCGGTACGTAAGTTTGCTAGGTCCATAGGGGTCAATTTTAGGAAAGTAGAGGTGTTTTGGTTTTAAACCCAAAGACCGCTGGTATTCTACAGAACCTTTTGGGTTCAAATATGCTCTTTAGTCCCGTAGGGACGCAATGTTTATAGCAGCGTATGGCCAAAAAAGCCCAAGCCCTGTAAGGGCGGCATGTTTATATCTCCAATCACTAAAACAGTGCCGAAGATCCCTAAATTGACACCGATGGTGCGGTTTGGAACAACATCTGATCCTTTCCAAACATTATTGTTCACCTCTCAACTTAACGCGTTTTTAGAAATTTACCCTTGTTAAAGTGGCAATTTTTGTATTTCCTAACAAGCATCATTCTTTACTACTGGAAATCAACACCACAATAAATCGAGATTGCATGTGATTTACTCGGCCTCTTCACCTGCTGCTTCTGACCGTTGGTTGCGAAAATATACCATTTTTCCTGATGACCATCTAATAAATCAGGCGTTTTTGCAAGCCAAAATGCTTGAGAGTGAAATTGAAATTCCCTTTCCTGGTTGGACAGAGTCTTGTACCTGTGAAGCACTACCGTATAAAAATAGAGTTTATGCCTTATTTCATTTAACACCTCCACCAAGCCTTGATCAAATGACACTTTTTTAACGGAGTTATCTATGCCTACACTCGAATTCAAAGGAAAACAACACATCTACGCCCACCACCTCACCGTCCCCTACCGCCCACTTGAACCCGACGAAACCCGCTCCTGCCACTCAAATAATACAGACGACAATCTCATCATCCACGGCGACAACCTGCATGCCCTTAAAGCTTTACTCCCGCGCTATGCCAACCGTATCAAGTGTATCTACATCGACCCACCCTATAACACCGGCAATGAGGGATGGGTCTACAACGACAACGTCAACAGTCCACTGATAAAACAATGGTTCACAGAGAATGCACCCGTTGATAACGAAGATTTGGAACGACACGATAAATGGCTCTGTATGATGTGGCCGAGGCTGCACCTGCTCAAAGAACTGCTTTCTGATGATGGTATAATTTTTATCTCCATTGATGATAATGAAGTGCATCATCTAAGGATGCTAATGGAGGAGGTCTTTAAAGAGGGAAATTTTAGAAATATAATCAGTATCCGTCGCGGCGTAAAAAGTGTTCAGGCACAATTTGAATATGTGGATCGTCTGAATGCTGGTTCAGAATACATCCTCTTCTTCAGCAAATCCGCTGCTATGAAATTTCCACATTTGACTGCCGAGCTCGATAAAAATCAAGGCGGAAAGTGGAATAATCACTGGCGCGGCACGGACAGACCTACAATGCGATACACGTTGATGGGTATAACTCCAAAGACAGGTCAATGGCGATGGGCGAAAGAGAGAAGTCTCACCGCCATAAAAAATTATGAATGCCTACTTGATGAATGTGGATCCACTCCGAGTCAAACCGAAATTGATGAATGGTGGTTTGCACAATCACCGCAAAAACCTGATTTATTGCGAATGTCAAAGACAAATCGTCCGGAACATTACGTTCCACCATCAGACCGAAAAATATTGAGCTCTCTGTGGACGGATCTCACTGTTAACGAATCTTCCACTTTAATGAAAACATTAGGAATTGATTTTCCAAATCCAAAACGCACAGACTTAATAAAACGCATTATCAACTACGCAACTTCCAGCGACGAAAACGCTATCATCCTTGACTCATTTGCTGGTTCAGGTACCACTGCCCATGCTGTTCTTGCTCTCAACAAAGAAGATGGCGGGAATCGGAAGTTTATCCTCATCGAATGCGAAGATTACGCCGACACCATCACCGCTGAGCGCGTCCGCCGTGTTATCAACGGTGTTCCCGATGCACGGGACGATGCCCTGCGCGAAGGTTTGGGGGGCTCCTTTACCTACTGCACCCTTGGCAAACCCA
>CAZGAW010000047.1:0-3690 GCA_964523645.1 uncultured bacterium
CTGTAGGAGCGATCTCATGAAGTTTATAGTAAAACTGGAAAACAAAACCGGGCATCAGTAAAAATTACCCGATTAAATTCTTAATCTTCATTAGGGGTGATATGTCTATGGAATACTCCTTTCAATCAAGAAAGCCACCAACTTAATCAGCCAGTGGCTTTTCTGTTATTCAATTTCCTTTGTCAGATTTATTTTCTGTAACTATACGAACCCCTCACAGGATCATTCAATTCTCCCATAATTTCGATTTTCGGCTTGAGGGGACTTCACTGTAGGAGCAAGCACCAACTCACGATGTCTTCGCGAAAATGCCAAAAAAACGACAATTGAATGGCTCTGGAACCCCTCCAGTATACCCTTGGCTATTGCATCCGATATACTGTTAGATAAGGCAATTGTTAGGACATAATAAGTCCCACTATACTATTTAGGAAATTCCTTATTTTTCCTAAAAGCCTCGGTTTATCTTTCTCCATAAGGTGTCCATACTTTTTTCGCATAAGTGCCTGGACATCTTTATAGATACCTTCCTTTTTTAGATAATCATAGAAGTCAGTGCCTTCATGCGGATTCCTACCCATAGTTGTTATCCTCCCTTAGATATGCTTGCTTTCTTCTATTTGCTAATCTCAATTCCTTTTTAGGAGTTTTCTGAGTCTTTTTGACAAAACCATGAAGAAAAACAATGTTTGAGCCATGTTCAAGGAACAGAATTCTAATCTGGGTCTTATTGGGCAATCTGATCCGAATTTCCCACACATTTTCATATCCTGAAATCTTACCAATCATATCTCTTTTTGGAACATTCGGAAAATGCTCAACAACAAACAACATATCTGTAATTATTGTCTCTTTTTGTTGTTTTTTAAAACCATTTATCCAATCCATAACTGGTTCTTTCCCATTTTGTGTTTTGAAAAAGGCTGATTTGTAATTAATTCTGTTTCGCATAGTAAATGGCCTTACCCAAGCAAGCACTTCCTTTTACATGATAATTCTCCTATTTAATCCTATCTTTGGTGTAATTCTACTTTTTCTAAGTATTTTGTCAAGCATTTTCCAATTTTAACGCAAGTTGCCCCCTATTTGACATAGCACCCCTACGGGGTGCGGTGGACCTGAATATACTGTTCTCTATAGACATATCGAAGAAACACCCAAGCAAAAACCCCTACGGGGTAAGGAAATTGTCTGAAAATCCCTTTTGAAGTGTTCTAAACTTCTTAGTAGCAACTTGGGTAATTTTAACGTAATAAATAGTATAAAGGTTTACAAATTTGTTGACAATCAGTCCACTATTGGGTTGAACAGCGGACTGATTGTGTTTTAATATGCTTCTGAACCTCTACATAGTAGACATGTCTAATAAACCATGAGCATTCAATTCTCCCTAATTTCGATTTTCCGATTAAAGCATCTTCACTGTAGGAGCGATCTCCCGCTCGCGATGCCTTCGCGAAAATGCCAAAAAACCTGACAGTAGCAAGGCGGGCTGCGTCAGTTCTGTTTTCAATCGCCGAGGTACGCCTGGCGGACGCGTTCGTCGGCTAACAGGTCGGCAGAGGTGCCCTCAATGGTAATTTCGCCGGTTTCCATGACGTAGCCTCTATCGGTCACTTGGAGTGCGATTTGCGCGTTCTGTTCGACGAGGAGGATGGTTGTGCCGTCGGCGTTAATCTGCTGGATGATCTCGAAAATCTGTTTAACGATGAGCGGTGCGAGTCCCAAGGAGGGTTCATCTAACAACAGCAGTTTCGGCTTCGACATGAGGGCGCGTCCGATTGCGAGCATCTGCTGTTCACCGCCGCTGAGGCTACCGCCGCGCTGTTTTTGTCGGTTCAGTAGGACGGGGAAAAATTGATAGATCCGCTCTAAATCGTCCTTAATGCCGTTTTTGTCGTTCCTTAAATAGGCACCGAGTTCGAGGTTTTCCAGGACGCTCATATCCGGGAAGATGAGCCGTCCCTCTGGCACTTGTGAGATGCCGAGTGCGACGCGATCTTCTGCAGATGTCGTTGTGATGTCTTTACCATCAAAGTGTATATTTCCTTCGACGGGCGCGTGTATACCGGAGGTCGTCATGAGCGTTGTTGATTTTCCGGCACCGTTGGCACCGATCAAACAGACCATTTCGTCTTTGTTCACCGTGATGGAGATACCTCGGACGGCGCGTATATTTCCGTAATAGGTATGAATGTTTTGAAGTTCAAGCATAATTATTAGTTATCAGTTATCAGTTGTCGGTTGTCAGTAAGAATGGCTATCAGCCATCGGCGGTCAGTTATCAGTTGTCGGTCCTAATGTTCTTCAATAAAGCAGTTAGCATTTTCTTCACACTAACGATTGCCTCAGTTAGCGTAACATATTGCTTGGTGTTAAAGTGTTTAAGGTTATGAGCAAGGAGAATCAGGTACTCCGTTTCACTGGCTGAACCCATCGCTATCTGAAGAAAGCGAGCGAAGTCAGCAGAAGTCTCTCTACCGCAGCCTTCGGCAATGTTTGTTGGAATGGACGCGCAGGCGCGGCGGATTTGGCTGGTAAGCCCATATATCTCTTCACGCGGAAATTGAGATGTTAGTTCGTATATTTTCAAAGTTAAATCATGGGATTTCTCCCATACTTTTAACTTCCTGAAGTCCTGCATATTTGCTCCTAAATTTAATAACTGAAAACTGAAAACTGAAAACTGAAAACTATTCCTCCGCTGTTCCTAAGTATGCCTCGATGACACGTTCGTCGTTTTGTACGTCTGCGGGTATCCCTTCGCTGATTTTTTCACCGTGGTCCAGGACTGTAACCCAGTCGGAGATCTGCATCACCAGTTTCACATCGTGTTCAATGAGGAGGACGGTGATGTTCTGATCCCGTATGGCGTAGATAAGATCAATGAGTTCCTGTGTTTCTTGCGGGTTCATGCCAGCGGCGGGTTCGTCGAGGAGGAGCAGTCTGGGTTCGGTTGCTAAGGCTCTGGCGATTTCGACGCGTCGTTGATCCCCATAGGAGAGATTCCCTGCTGTCTGGTCACTGAGTGCGTCTAACCCGACGAATTCGAGCATATCGTGTGCGCGCATGGCAATCGCGTCTTCCTCACTTTTCTGCCGCTTCGTGCGGAAGACTGACCCGATGAGCGTGCTCTCCGTGCGCGGATGCCTCCCAATTTTAACGTTATCCAGGACGGTGAGTTCTGCGAAAAGCCGTATGTTCTGAAATGTTCTGCTGATACCGAGTTTCGTAACTTCGTCGGGTCGGCGTTCTGTTATGGATTCGCCTAAGAAGTTAACGGTGCCGAACGTCGGTTTATCTAACCCTGTGACGCAATTGAAGAGCGTTGTCTTTCCTGCGCCGTTGGGTCCGATTAGACTGAAGATTTGGCTTGGGTGTACCGCCATTGTCACTTCCGACAATGCGATAACACCGCCATAATGCCGACTGAGTCCGTCTGTCGAGAGCAGGCGTATGGGGGTATTTTCCATTTTTGTCTCCTCGATCGATTGTCTGTCTAAAGTATACCTTTAATTAGGGCGGTGTGTCAATTTGTTTTTTGGGTGATGAACGTGTTGTAGGGGCGAGCTGCGCTTGCGATCCATATCTTGGGTATTCCATCTCAAATGTACATCGCCAATACCGTGTTCATCATAAGCCACTTGCCATAGAGAACCGCTGCGTCCGAGTTGAGCATTAATTTCTTTT
>CAZGAW010000047.1:3790-35203 GCA_964523645.1 uncultured bacterium
ATAAGCCACTTGCCATAGAGAACCGCTGCGTCCGAGTTGAGCATTAATTTCTTTTCCCGTGAAACTTTTGAAGGCAATATGTAAAACGAAATGACCTTATTGACATTTGCCGGAATACTATGCTATACTCTCTTATATATTAAGGTATAAAGGAGATGCGTTGGTAATACGAATCGGTATGACACACTCGGCAGAAAAGACACCTCTTGAGTATTGGCTTGCACTTGCCTCCGTTGAAGGGCTGGGTAGCGTACGGATTAAACGACTCATAGCCCGTTTCGGTAGCGTACAGGCGATTTTTGAAGCGGAACTCCCCGAAATCGCCCGATTGCCCTCCTTCAACCCGGTACTCGCTTCCCGAATACTCACGGTATCCGGGAACTTTCCGACGTTTCGCGAGCGACTCGATGCCCTTGAAGATCAAGATGTAAGGGTGATGTGCCTCGAAGACCCGGACTATCCAGCACCGCTGAAAAACCTACCTGATGCTCCAGGCATTCTCTGTCGCGTCGGCACACTCACCGAGATCGGGGATGGATGTGTCTCGATTGTAGGGAGCCAGCACCCAAGCATCGCGGGCATCGATGTGACGCTTTCACTTGCGACGCAGCTTGCACTCGCTGGATTCACGGTCGTCAGCGGGTTGGCATCCGGTATTGATACGTATGCACACGCCGGTGCGCTGGCGGGTATGGGTAAAACGATTGGCGTTGTCGGCACGGATCTCTCATCTATCTATCCGGGGCGGAATAATCCACTTGCTGTGAAGATTTATGAGCATGGATGCCTGTTTTCAGAGCATCCGTTTCGGACGGCCCCTTCACCCGGCAATCTCGTCCAGCGAAACCGTATTATCAGTGGACTTTCTATCGCGACGATTGTGATTGAAGCGCGAAAGACAGGGGGTGCGATGCATACGGCGCGGTATGCACAACGTCAGGATAGATCGGTACTCGCGTGCCGTTGGGATACCGAGCATCCGCAACGTGAAGGTCCACAAGAGTTGATACGCACAGGGGCGTTTCCGTTCGCACCGACTGAGATTGACAAAGTGATTGATGTACTGACGCATCCAGAACGTCTTGAGACGTATGCGAGTGGTGTGGCGAGTGAACAGATGGGGTTGTTTGAGGAGTAGTTGTCGGTTGTCGGCGGTCAGGGCGGTTTTTTCTTGCGAAAAAGCCATTAAAAATATTGTTTTTTTTTTTAGTTTGTGATATACTATATAATGTCCTTAACCCTGATTTTGCGAGTACATGTATCAATTTTTTTCTTGACAACGTTTAAATTTATGGTAAATTTACGGTAAAATGAAGTTTTCTCTTGACAAAAGAGACTAATTTTCATATAATTTTCGGAAAATCCGTAATTTACCTTTACAAAGTTTGCAATTTTTGCTAAACTTTAAAGGTACTCGTTTAGATATTGACTTTCGGGCGAGGGGTGCAACAATCCAATGGTGTTTTACTCTGTTAACTGCCCTCGCGGAATTCTGTTCTCAACGTGTCGGTTTGTTCTTTACGCACTGCGGGGAGAACAACAAACGAAATAGCCTTGTGTTACTTGACTTAACGAGAATATGATCATAGGTTCAAGGGCGTTGTTGAATTGTACAAGCAACAGCGTAACCGGAACCGACTTTCCCAAGTGCTTTTGTGAGTGTCTACGGGGAAGTACCGAAAGTTGTTAGAACACCCCATCTAACGGGTGTATTTTGATAAACTTTTACAATTTAAGGAGTTAACTCTAATGACAAAAATGTTTAGAACCTTCGCTTTATTGCTGGCAGCCTTGTTTGCCCTCTCACTGATGGTCGGCTGTGGCGGTGATGATACGGAAGAAGATGTAGCTGCACCAGCTAATTTCGTAAGCGCGACCCCGCCGGGCGGTGAGATTGCCGCGAATGGTAGTATTACGGTTACCTTCGACAACGCACCCGCCGATGTCACGGTCAGTGCTGGTACTGTCACAGTTGCCGGTAAATCCGCAACAATCGCAGGTCCCTTCACACCTGGTGCCCTCGCATTGACAATCACATGGGCGGATGGAACGCAAACACTGAACTATACGGTCACCGCGCCAGATAACGATCCACCGACAATTACGGGTGGTACCGTCTCTGATGGTGACAAAGATGTCGATCCCGAAGGGATTAACACCGACGGCAAGATCGAGATTGAGTTCAGTGAAGATGTCTCCGGTAACGTTGCGCTGCAGACCGAAGGCGGCGATGATGTCGGTTGGCTTGGCAAAGTCGAAGGCAATAAAGCGACGCTCGAAGTTGTCAAAGGTAAAGAGATTGGCAACGAAACGACTTATGTTATCGCAGGTAAAGTCTCAGACGCTGCGGGTAACGAAACTGAAGTTAGCGTAACCTTTGTAACCAAGGGTAAAGAGTAAGTTTGAGGCTATTTCGATGAAAAGGGGCAGCGTATTTTTAATACGTTGCCCTTTTTCGCGTTGTAGCATAGCCAATATTTTTCTTTACACAATTTTCGGATTAATGCTATAATAAAGCGTAAAATGCCATTTTTTTTTGAACGGTTTTCAAAAAGGCGTTGTCTAACCCGTTAATCCGTTAGAAACCTGAAGGAGAAAAGTTCGGTGGAAAGAACTGAAGCCTTGCTCATTGCCGACCTCTGTGAAGGCGACGAGACAGCATTAGCACCCCTGGTGGAGAAATATAAGCGGATGGTCTACCGTCTCGCGATGCAGATCACCAAGAACCACACGGATGCTGATGATGTTATGCAAGAGACTTTTATTAAGGTCTACCGCTCCATTCGGACGTTCCGGAAAGATGCGGCTTTTGAGACGTGGCTCTACCGAATAGCAGTCAACGAAGCCCTGAACTTTGTCAAACGTCGGGAGCGTCAGCGAACGTCAGCACTTGAGACGGCATCGGAATCGGAATATGAGGCGACCGCGCGGTACCGCGCCCAGATCGCCAACGATCCGCATGTCCACGCTGAAAAAGCCGAGCTGCGCTATCATGTCACGGAGGCAGTCAACAGTCTCTCCCTGAAACATCGCACAGTTGTGATCCTTCATGAATTTGAAGGCTTGACGCATGCGGAGATCGCTTCAATCCTGAATTGCTCTGAGGGTACAGTCCGTTCTCGGTTGCACTATGCCCGCAAGAAGCTTCGTACTTTGCTCAAACCGTATATGGATGCAAGCGACGTTTAGGTTTCGATTGAAAGAAAATTTCGGTTACCGAAATTAGTTAATTTTCACGGGTTTATAGACGTACGAAACACACAATCTCGAGGAGAACATCAATGAGATCGAAGTGTGAGAAAATAGAACGCCTTTTATCTGACTATATAGATGGGACGCTTTCCGAACGGCAACACAGCAGCGTCGCATTGCATGTACGCGCTTGTGAATCTTGCAAACGAGAAGTCGTTGACCTGAAGAAAACGAACCACCTCCTCGAAAATTTTTACGTTGAACCGGAGGCATCCGATGCCTATTACGCCCGGTTTGCAACCCGACTCCAACACCGTATTGAACAGAGCGCGCCCACTGCAGTACATCAGCGGTTTCTTGCCGTTGTTACGCGTCTCGGGTGGCATCTACTGACCCAACTCCATCGGCGTATTGATGATTCTCGTCTCAGCGGGTTTCTTTCCATAAGACAACACGCTTTTCCGTATTATATTTTCGGGCTAACGTTGACGATGTTGATGGTCGCCCCGCTTTTAATACATCAGATTTCGCCGCGTGATGATGGGGCACATCTGCTTGGACGTTTGTATGCAGCGGCGAAAATTCGGTTTTTCTCTGACGCGCCCTCCACTTCGGTGCAGCCGACGGCAGCACTCGCTATCGGACAGGATACGACCCTCGCGCAACCCGCCGGTATCCGTCGATCGGTAGGGGCTGGGGGCTCCAGCCCGTACAGACGTACGACAGAAACCCCTGCTATTGACTCAAGTTCCGACATCTGGCAATTCACGGATGAACCGATGACAGAGGGGTATATCTTCACCGCACTCCAAGAGAATGATGCTGAGACCGTACCGAGTGTCGCGTTGGACATCGATTCGGAAATGCTTGCTTATGCTGAACTCTCACCGGAGGGAACGTTCTGGGCGCGTCTTACGGGACGCGATGTGTTAACCGAGAGCAGATACGCCTTGCTCTTGTTGAAAGGTATGGATGCGGGGCACGGACTCCAACAGTATGAGCGAAAGTGGAACGGCTTCAAAGGTTTTTCAGAAAACTTCTCAGAAAAATTGTTGGACGTGCCGTTGGAAATATTGTCTATCCCGGAAATCGACGATTCAAGAGAGTTGTAGGGATTAGCCGCCGGAAACCATCAGCGGTCAGTACGGCAGAAGTTAAGAGGACTATCTATGGAAAGCGAGGAGACTCGATCCGCCCTGTTTACTGTCCGAGATGCTGAAGACGCTCTGGTGCGTTTCACCCTTACCTTATTCGCAATACTGATCGGGATTTTTTTACACGAGATGCTGATAGAACAACGGGTATGGAACGAAGCAGTGTATAAGATGTTAGGAAGTAAACCGCATGCGTTAGCATGGGCAACAGGGTTGACGATGGGTCTGGAGGGAGGTATTATCATGTTTTCACGACTTAAAGACTATCAAGATAGACGGAAAAGACGTTTCGATGAGGCAGAAGCGAAAGGCAGAGCCGAAGGGAAAACCGAAGGAAAAACCGAAATTTACCAACAGATAGCTGAATGGAACAATCGCCGAATTGCCGCGGAGGCACGGAATGAAACCTTCACGGAACCGTTTCCTTCTCCCCCGGAACCCCTTGAGGAACAGCGCGAGTAAACTCGCTTCTACAAATAACGTGTGAAGTTAACTTAAATTTAATCTCGTGTGCGTGTTTTCAGCGCCCACGATGCAAACAAGGAGAATACGAATGAACCCAAGAATTTTGGGCATTATTGGCGGTCTCGCCTTATTAGTTGCGCTCATTTCACCATTCATGATGGGGAGCTCCAAAAAGGTGGAGCAACTCTTCCAATCCGCTGAAGATTTATATGGACAGGCGGATTATGAAGGCGCGATTGAAAAATATAATGAGGCACTCGAAGAATCAACAAAGCGAGGTGTGAAAACCGAAGTTATTGACAAGGATTTCCCGACCCTCGCTAACTATAAGATCGCAGTGAGCTACTCCCGCCTTGCTGAACAGTCAGGCGATGTGAACCACTACGATACTGCGATTGAGTTCATTGAAAAGGTTGCACCGACAGCAACGATTCCGAAACACCAAGAGGGACTAACCTATCTCTGGGGACACATCCTCTATCGGACGGAGCAATTTGAGTTGGCGGAACCGAAGTTCACGCAGCTGATTGAGAACTTCCCGAACAGCCTTTTCGTCGAAAACGCTTGGTATGCTATCGGGCAGCTGAACTATAAACTCCAGAACTACGAAGACTCCCGACAAGCCTTCAAAGCGGTTCTGGATGGTTTCCCAAATTCCGATTTTAAAGATGATGCACAGCACCTGATTGCGCAGTCTTTCCTCAATGAATCCAACTACGAACAGGCGTATCAGGAATTCGATAAAATCGCGACGGAGGAGTTCAAGAACTATCCCGATCTGCAAGCCGAAGCGATGTATAAAGCGGCTTATAGCTTGAACCAACTCGGTCGAGACGATGAGGCGATTGGGCGGTATACGAACTTCATCACGCAGTTCCCAGAAAGCCAGTACGTCACAGCGGCATATTTCGACCAAGGTGCGATTTACTCTCGACAGAAAGACTATGACAACGCACGCGTTAATTACGAGTTGGCACTCCAAAATACTGCCGACCGCACGCTTCAAGCGGAAATTCAGTCTGCCATCGGGAGTACCTACTTCGACCAAGGCGACTATGAAAACGCCATTGTTTCCTATAACACGCTCCTCGAAGGATACCCGGAAAGCGATTTCATTGCACAAGCGAAACTCGGTATCGCTGACAGTTACTTCAAGTTAGAGAATTGGAGTGAGGCGACTGTCGCGTATGAACGTGTTATCAACGAGCACGAAGAAGAAACCGATTTTATTCCGTACTGCTCCTATCAGATTGGTGAAGCCTACTACAGGCTCGGCAGCAATGAAATAAAGGCTGGCGACTCTGAAACCGGAATGTCAACGTTGGAACTCGCACTGCAGTGGTATCAAAAAACGGTTGATAACTATCCGCAGGATCCCGTTGCGCCGCACGCGCTCTACGGCGCCATTTGGGCACTCAACGATCTCGGACGCAAGGACGAGTTGGAAACAATCGCACGCGAGTTTATTGAGAAGAATAAGAACGACAACGAATTCGATATTCTCGCCGCTGAGGTGCAGTTGCGTTTCGCCGACATCAAGCGTACTGAATTCAAACAGTATGCTGAAGCGGCTGAAGAATATGCGAAATTGTGGGATTATCGTCCGTTACCGAAATTCCATCTCGTCAAGTTGATGGGTAAATTCTTTGAAGGACGTTCCTACTACGAAGCCGCCAAACCTGAAGGGTATCAGGAAGGCGATGCAGGCGAAAACTTCAATCAGGAATATCTCCAGAAGTCTGTTTCGGCGTATCAGGAAGCCATCGCTATGTTTACTGACGATGCATTCCTCCCCGGTGTCGCTGAGGAACGCTACGATGACTTCAGCGAACGTGTTGCACAGGTGGAAGCGTGTATCATGAACGAAGCACTCTCCCACGAAATGCTCGGTGACTGGATACAAGCACGTGACCGCTATGCTTCTATTCCTGACACGAGTGAATACTACGAACGAGCCCTCCTTCTCGTTGCCAATAGTCATGTCAAAGAAGGCGATAAAGAGGGTGCGATTAGCTACTACAATAGCATTTTGGACAAGCTTGCCGATGCTGACAACCGTTCGTTGGCAGAAATTAAGCTCGCTGACCTGCTTCGTGCAGAAGAGCGGTTTGAAGAAGCGGCTGTCCAGTATCAGGCTGTTGTTGATGGGAATCCGACGGGTGAATACGCAGACGATGCGCTCTACCTCGTCGGGCTTTGCTATTACCAAGCGGCTTCTGAGAAACCAGCACTCTTGGAATCCTCTGAAACAGCATTCAAACGCGTAATTGCCGACTATACGGATAGTCCGAACGCTGTTGAAGCGTATTACGGCTTGGCACTCGCCTATCGTGATGCGGCGCAAAAGCAGAATGCTACCGATAAATGGCCCCTCATTCTACAACTTGCCGACGAAGCGAGTGATAAATATGCGTCCAGTGACGATGAACTCGTTCTTAAGACACTTGGACATATTGACTTGATTAAAGCCACCGCTATTGAAAATAGTAGTGAAGAAGTTGATATTGATGCGCTCGTGGCTTCGCTGAAGCGAATTGTGGATAACACAGGTGCGCCGGAAGAGGCACGCAGTCGCTCACAACTGAAGATCGGGCACACTTACTATAGTGCGAAACGCTACGATGAGGCACTCGCCGAGTATCTCCTCTTTGTGCAAACGTTCCCCAGTAGCGAACTCGCACCGAACGCCCAGTATCAAGCAGCCGTCTGTCACTATCAAATCGCGCAAGCGGCGACAGATGCCGGCAGTAAGCAGTTGAGTCTGCAGAACGCTGTGAGCGCTGCGGAGAAAGTAGCGACCCTGACCGAAGATGCGAACAATCTCATCAGTGCGAACTATACTGCAGGTTTGGCGTTGCTCGGACTCGAAGACAATAAAGGTGCTGCAGACGCGTTCAAAGCGGTTACCGCATTAGAGGGACAGACCGAAGACGAGGCGCGGCTGTCGCTTATCTTCCAAGCACACTCCCGTCTTGCCGAACTCAACGGAACACTTGGCGACCACGCTGCAGCGGTGCAAGAGTATCAATATATTATTGAAAACACCGATGAAGCAGATATGAAGGGACGTTCCTACTTCGCAATGGCATTTGCGCAAGAGGAGGAACTGAAAACTTATCCGGACGCGTTGATGAGTTATCAGAACGCCATTGAGTTAGTAGAAGACGATCTCGTCAAAGCGCAATCCTACTATCGCATGGGCTTGATTTATCAAGACCAGTTGAAACAGCCGAGTCAGGCGTTGGAAACCTTCCAGACACTCATCGGCGAATATAGCGGTTCAGCGGATGCGAATGTTGCCTCCATGGTTGCAGATGCTGGTATCCGGCGTTCAACCCTCTACGTTGAATTGGGACGTTTAGATGAAGCGATCGTTGAAGCGGTTGAAGCCCTTGATCGGACGAAAGGCAATCCGAATGCAACAGTGGCAGAGAAAGCCGCTGCGCAATATAATCTCGGGTTCCTCTATTCCGACAAAGCACGTTCCCTCTTCTCCACAGAAGCAGGCACAGATCTGAAACCCTACATTGATGCGAGCCGCGACGCGGCAAGTGCGTTCTTTGAAGTTGCTTCGATTGCAGCACCCGTTGAAAAAGCGGACAAACAGACGGTCATACCGTATGTTCAGAATTCGCTGTTCCAATCGGGTCAGATCTACTATTCTGTGGGTATCGGCGTAAAACTTCCGCAAGACCTAACCAGTGCGCTGACCCCGCTCACGACCTTCGTGAGTTACGTCGATAAAGGGATTTTCCCGAAATCGGACGCGCTCCGCAAGAATACGGAGACGGCGCTGAACTACACAGCCGCTGCGAACTTTGAGCTCGGGCGGATGCAGGTCGGTATGGATGGCGAGATGTCCGAAAAAGCGGTGAATTTTTTCCTTGCTGCTGGTGATGTCTTCCGCGATATGGTGGGTCGTTATCCGAGTGCCAATGATGCGGCTTTCTGGCAGTATCATGTCGGTGAATCCTACTACGCCGCGCAACAGTTTGAGAAAGCGATTGACGAGTACGAGAAGGTTCGCTCTGTGAACAAGACGCACAAGAGTGCGGCTGAATCGTTGTATGCGATCTCAACGTGCGCGCAGCTTCTCAGTGAAGCCGCTGAAAAGTCTGGCGATGAGGCAGCGAAGCAACGTTGGTATGACCGGTTGTTTGAGGCGAACGAGGCGCTTGCCGCCGAATATCCGAACAGTCAGTACACTGCCGATGCGCTTATTAATATCGGTAATAAGTACTACAACGCAGGTTCCGAGCAAGGTCTGGAACAAGCGGAACGGATTCGTCTCTATCAGATGGCAATCGAGAACTATCAGAAAGCAATTGATACGCCCGGTATCGGTAACGATTCAAAATCGACAGCGATGGGCTATCTCAGTGACACTGCGAATGCGCTTGCTTTCTACGAGTATGAGGTCGCAACGGCGCTGCTGAATGAATCGAAACTCGCGAGCGGTGACGAGCAGAAACCTGCTGTCGAAGCCGCTATCGCTGAGTACATGAAGATCATTGAAGCGTATCCGGGAACGAAATATGCGGATCTCGGTCTCGTGCAGATCGGTGAGGCGTATATGGTGTTAGCCGATAACGATGATGCGTATTTCAACGAGGCGTTGGATTACTTCAACCGTTTGTGGGCAAAATATGAGACGACACCGCCTGTAGACACAAAGGTTAACCAAGCACTCACGTATGCAATCAGCCAAATCCAGACGATTCAAAGCTACATGCGGGCGAATAATCTGGAAATTCGTGGGGGTGCTGTCGGTGGTGGCGGTGGTGGTGAGTAATTGCCACATCCTGTCTTTAGTTTTCAGTTATCAGTTTTCAGTTATCGGTAGGGGTTTGTGGGATTCACGCAACCACCACAAGGTCTTTTCACTGATGACTGTTAACTGTTAACTGATGTCTCCTCTTCCGACAACCCTTCCCCTGACAACTGATAACCATGATAGTAAACCCCGTAATTACCTATATCCCCACGGGAAGGCGAGGTGTTTTTGATACGGTGTTTCCTTTACTAACCTCGCCAGCGGCGGAAGGGAGATCTGTGTTTATAGCGTGTGCACTTATTTTGAGGATTTACAATAAAAGGAGGGCGCGGTCCTCGGTTATCGGTTTTCAAGCATGTCTGTGGCAATTACATTCGTTTTATCCGCCACAAACCGCTCTTTAACTGATAACTGATAACTGATAACTGATAACCATGTATGATGAATTAATAGCGTCGCCGCGCGTGCTGCTGGGTCCGGGACCGAGCGAAGCCAACGCGCGGGTTCTTAAAGCGATGACAACCCCAATGTTGGGGTATTTAGATACTGAATTTGTTCAAATAATGGACGACACGGTCGGACTGCTCCGCCGAGTCTTTGGCACCGAAAACAGATTAACGCTGCCGGTCTCCGGTACGGGAACAGCAGGAATGGAAGCCGCACTTGCCAACGTTGTTGAACCCGGTGACGGTGTTGTTGTAGGTGTCAAAGGATATTTTGGTGAACGGATTGCCGATATTGCTACTCGGTGCGGCGGTGTCGTAACGCGGGTAGAAGCGGAATGGGGCACACACATCCCCGCCGAAAAAATTGCCGAAGCCGTCGCGAAGGTGTCTACGCCAAAACTGGTTGCACTGGTGCACGGGGAGACCTCTACGGGCATCCTGCAACCGCTGAAAGACACCGTTGAAATTGCGCACCAAAAGGGTGCTCTTTTTCTTGCAGATTGCGTGACCAGCCTCGGCGGACAACCTGTAGATATGGATGCCTTGGGTATTGATATTGCCTATAGTTGCACCCAAAAATGCCTCGCCGCTCCGCCGGGACTCTCACCTATCAGTTTCAGCGAGCGTGCCGTTGCGGTGATTCGGAACCGAAAAACGCCGATCCAGAGTTTCTATCTTGATATGACGCTCCTTGAAAACTATTGGCACGGCGAGCATCGGGGTTATCATCACACCGTCTCGATGTCAATGATCTATGCGCTGCGGGAAGCATTGCGCGTTGTGCTGGAAGAGGGGTTGGCCGTTCGCTATAAACGGCATGAACACAATGCCCGTGCCCTCCTCGCAGGCGCGAAAGCGATTGGGCTGCAGCCTGCAGCGGAAGCGGGTTATCGGGCACCCATGCTCACCACATTGCGTATTCCTGATGGTATTGATGACGCGACGATTCGGAAACGTCTCATTGCGGACTACGGTATAGAAATCGGTGCGGGTTTGGGTGTTTTTGCCGGAAAGGCGTGGCGCATCGGATTGATGGGTGAATCTTCAAACGAACGGAATGTCCTGCTGGTGCTGAGCGCGTTGGAGAAACTCCTAATTGAATCCGGGCATAGCGCGAAACGTGGGACGGCTGTTCAGGCAGCATCGCAGGTCTATTCGGCGTAAATGGCTATCGGTAGTCGGCAATCGGCTATCAGCAGTCGGTAAAGAACATAGGCGACGGGAGCAAGATTGAGAAACGGGGAAGTTGCTACTGATGGCTGACGGCTGATCGCTGACGGCTAAAAACTATTCCCATTCAATCGTACTGGGTGGTTTGGAGCTAATATCGTAGACGACGCGATTGATGCCTTGCACTTCATTTATAATACGATTGGAGATTCTGGCAAGCACATCATTGGGGATGCGCGCCCAATCCGCTGTCATTGCGTCGCTGCTTGTGACGGCGCGGAGCGCCACAGCGTTTTCATAAGTTCGCGCGTCGCCCATCACCCCAACACTCTTGACGGGCAAAAGCACAACCAAAGCCTGCCAAATTTCGTCGTATAATCCCGCTTCCTTGATTTCAGAGATAAAGATAGCGTCCGCTGAACGGAGTACCTCTAAACGTTCGTGGGTCACCTCACCGAGGACCCGAACAGCGAGTCCCGGTCCCGGAAATGGGTGTCGTCCCAGGACATACGGGGGCATGTTCAGTTCTGTGCCGACAGCCCTCACCTCGTCCTTGAAAAGTTCTCTGAAAGGCTCAAGCAGTTCAAACGGTATATCGGGCGGAAGCCCTCCGACATTATGGTGCGTTTTAATCGTAGCCGAGGGTCCCTTCACAGAGACACTCTCAATAACGTCGGGATAGAGGGTGCCTTGCGCGAGAAATCGGAAGTTGTGTCCCATTTCTTCTACCGTTGTTTTGAAAGTTTCAATGAACTGCGCGCCAATGACCTTTCGCTTCTTTTCTGGATCCGTCACGCCTGCCAATCCATTAAGAAACGGCTTCACTGCGTCAACAGCGACGAGCGGAATCCCGAGTTGCTTGCAGGTTTTAAGCACTTCAGCGGCTTCGTTTTTACGGAGAAGCCCATTGTCGACGAAAACCGGCACGAGTGCATCGCCGATCGCCTGATGCAAAAGTGTCGCCAATACCATGGAATCGATACCACCACTCACAGCACAAAGGACGCGTTCATCGCCGACCCGTTTCTGTATGTGCGCTGTGGCGCGGGCGATAAAAGCGCGCATTGTCCACGTATTATGACATCCACAGATATTGCGTGTAAAGTTCGTCAAAATCCGGTCGGCATCCTCAGTATGTTCAACTTCGGGGTGAAATTGTAACCCGTAAAAGGCGCGTGCGGGGTCCACCATAGCGGCAATAGGGGCGTTTTCTGTTTTCGCGATTGTTTGGAACCCGACGGGTGGTGCCTCAATACGATCACCGTGGCTCATCCACGCAGAAAATTGTGAGGAAAGCCCTGCGAAGAGCGGATCGACTGCGTCGAGAACGTGGAGTGGGGCGTGTCCGTATTCTCGCTCGGTGGCGGGATAGACCTTCCCACCCGCTAACAGGGCTGCCATGAGTTGCATACCGTAACAGATCCCTAATATCGGTGTTTCCAACTCGAAGAGTCTCGCATCAATTTTGGGGGCATCCGTTTCGTAGACGCTTGCGGGGCCACCGCTGAGAATAATCCCCTTTGGTGCGATGGCTTCTATCTGCGAAAGCGGTAGCGTGTGTGGGTAAATTTCGCAGTAGACGTTTTGCTCACGAATACGTCGGGCAATCAGCTGCGTGTACTGTGAGCCGAAATCCAAAATGAGGATCGTCTCTTGCTGTACAGACGCTGTATTTGTGGTGTCGGTATTAGTCATATCTTTGATGAATCGGGTGTTTGTATGGCTATCGTTTTAACTGTAGGGTACTGTTTCACAGTCGATAATAGCACCCGTCTGCGGTTCAAAAATTACGCCGTACGCGCCAGGCGGTGCGAAATCTATATCACTTGCCATAGCCAAGCCGGTGTTTGCATCTTCTAAATAATAACAGCCACGGTGTGGATGTCGGGGTGTACTGATGCACCGCAGATGGTAACAGTGGTTGTGGAACTGAATTGTATTCCCGTAAATAATGATGTATCTATCGCCAAACAGGTTCATAGCGACCTGATTGACGAGATAAGGGTCTTTCTGTTGCACGAGTTTTCAGTTAGTCTTGATAATGATATCAATCCTGCGGTTCTGTACCTCTTTATTGGGGCCGTCGTTGACGATAGGCTGCGTTTCTCCCAAACCTGTGGCGGTGAGGCGTCCCGGGTCAATACGCTCCGCAACGAGTGCCCGCTTGATTGCGTCCGCCCGTCCGATACTCACATTTCGATTGACGTTTGCGTTTCCCAACGCACTCGTGTGCACCTCAATTCGGACGGGGTAGCCGCTGAAGCTATCCCTACGTAAGACGCGTGCGAGCTGCTCAAATGTCGGGACAAACTCTTTTTGAAGTTGTGTACTGCCGTGCGCAAACGCGTTGCCCCTGATACGGATGAGTACGCTATCTCTCTGTTCCATAACGGTGGCTTTAGCAATTTGCCTGACTGCTTTCAGCAAATCCGATTTTGCCGATGTTATCTGTTGCGCGTTTGCGATGGCGCGTGCCAGGTAGCCGTCGCCCTCCGCGGATGTTTTGATAGCATTCTGATATTCCTTATTTGCGAATGCAGTTTTTGCCTTCGCATGCGCCCCTTTGGCGAGTTCATAGAGTCGTGCCTCCAGCTGCGGAACCTGTGTATTTACTTGTGCGGCGAGTTTCTCTCCTAAGGTATCAACCGCTTGTTGCGCTTCTGCCGCGATCCGATCTTCTTCCTGCTGTGCGCGTTTTCTAAATTCGGCACTTTCTGCGATTGTGACCGCCTTATCACCGTTTTGTTGCGCCCGTTGGGCAAATTGTTGCGCTTGTTCGTAGCGATTGCCGGTTAATGCCTGCCTTGCGCGTTTCAACTGTTCAGTCGCCCCTTGGAATTCTTCCGGGGCGTGTTGGAGGGCATTGAGATATTGGGCACGCTGAATGATGACTTCCGCCTTTGCTATCGAGATGTGCGCGCTTATCTTTGCAGTCGCTTCTGCTTTCTGATTTTCCTGCGCTGATTGGTAAAGGGTGTCGGCGAGTGTCTGTGCATTTGGGATGGCATTCTCTGCTTCGCCGAACGCCTCTTGCGCAATGAGGTTGGTTATTGCAGCAATTGTCGCTTGGACCCGCTCATAATTCGCAGTTGCTTCGATCGGCGGATAGGTCAGCTTTGAAATATTAACGATCGATTCCACGTTTATGAGAGGCAGCCGAAGTTCGGCTTGACGTAGTGATATTTTTAGATTAGCGATTTCCGTTGAAAGTTGTTCGGTTTCCGCTTGTCCTTTGTCGCGTGCCCTTAAAGTGCGAGCGAGTCGCTCCTCAAGAATTGCCTCACGGATACGTGCGATTTCGAGTTCGTGTTCATGTGTCTTTATAATTTGTTGGTATGTTTGCTCTCGGGTCGTAACGACACTTTGTCGAGCGCGGTGCTGCCGCGCTCTTGCGCTGGCGATTTGTGCGACCAACTCCGCTTGATACGCGAACTCAGCACTTTGGGGAATGTCTCCATTTTCTTGCGAGCTGCGTGCGAAAGCCAGAAGCTTCACTGCCCGCCCGAATTCTTCCGACACCAAAGATTCAGCTTCCAATGCTGCTGCATCATCAATCGCCCGTTGTGCATCTTGGAGTTGTGTCGCGAGCATGACTTCATTAATCTCGGGTGCGGTGCACCCAGAGACAATGAAACACATAACTAAGAGTAGAAATCCGCAATACTTCATCGGTTTCCCTCGTATCATATAAACTTGAGCTTTCGGGTTGTGTGTATTCTTTATCTCAGAATTTCTGTAGTGTGTCAAGTTCAGCTTTCATAGCGTCAAGTCTTTGGAGCACTTCGTTGACGCTCTGTTCGCTGAGCCGCAGCTGCGCAGCTGCCTCTTGAACGAGTGCTTCCTCGCGAACCGCGATGGCGGTTTCAGATGCGATACGCGCGTGGAGGTATGCGCGTAGTGCCAGTCGATATGCCCGCTCGACATCGCCAGCGTTCATAGATTCTTCAGCAGTCGCAAGCATCTCTTGAGCGGTACGTAGGGGTGTCCTCGCGGCCTCCTCTGCCCCGTTAGCCTTTGCGGAAGAGAGTGCTACGTGTGCGTTTTGCACTGTTTCCACAGCGAGTTGTTGCAACTGTCCACCGCACCCGAGCATTGCTGTCAAAGTAATGAGGCAGATTATCCATCTCATCGTTAAATGTTCCTGTCTATTTCGCAGCGATAACTTGCTTTATCGTAAAGCGAACAATTAGGTCTACACGCTATAGTGTGGCGAGGGAAAGGTGTTGCTTTTTATAAAGTGTTCACTTATGAAGTTTTGGAGTAAAAAAGCCCCGCTTGGGGTGGTGCGCGCTGCAACACCCTAAGGCGAGGCTTCTGGTCGTTGATTCCTGAGGCGTATATATCCGCTAAAATTCAGGACGCGCTGTATAGACACTCACCTTCCGGCGATATTTGTCTTTTCGCTCAAACCATACGTATCCATCAATTTTTGAGAAGAGCGTATAGTCTCTTCCGACCCCAACATTGTTTCCGGGGTGGATGTGCGTTCCACGCTGTCGCGTGAGGATACTTCCTGCGGTGACATAATTTCCAGAAAATCTTTTGACACCGAGCCGTTTTCCGATACTGTCGCGTCCGTTTCGAGTACTTCCGCCGCCTTTCTTATGTGCCATCAGTTTGTTCCTCCACCGCACCAATCGCGGTAATTTTCAGACGTGTAAATGATTGACGGTGCCCCAACTTGCGTTTGTAACCCTTACGGCGTTTCGATTTAAATACAACCATCTTTTTCCCACGTGCCTGTTGAACCACCTCGGCTGTAACTGAAGTATCATCAAGATAGGGGGAGCCGGCTTGCAACTGACCGTCCTCGTCAACGACAGCCAAAACGGATGGGAATGTGACGCTGTCGCCAACATTTGCATCGAGTTTTTCAACATCAATCAGACTTCCGATTTCCACCCGATGTTGCTTCCCACCGCTCGCAAAGACTGCATACATTTTTAAATATCACTCCTTTCTGCTTAAATTATACCCTAAAAACGCGTCAATGTCAATTCAGATGCTCAATTTGTTTAGGGGTCGCATCGTAGCGGTTACGTTCCTTTGCGTTAATCAAGAAACAATTCTTCGCCCTTCCCGACGAAGATTCGGTAATCTTCGAGGTGCAAATCGGCATCGGGTTCCAGAATGAGATCCAATTTTAATGACTTCTTGAGTTGCCGCAATTTATTCACCATCTTCGATTTTATATGCGAAACGACAAAGTCATTAGCGATAACGCGTAATTGCGACTGGCGCGTTTGTTTATGCGCCATCTTTACTGCACGTAACAACTGAATGACGACAGTTTCAACAGATAGAACAGTGCCGTGTCCGCCACAGTAGGGGCACTCTTCCATCAGTAGGGTAGAGAGGCTTGGACGGGTGCGTTGGCGCGTCATCTCGACGAGCCCTAAATCTGAAAAATGAAGGATATTGGTACGTGCCCGGTCCTTGCGAAGTGCTTCCTGTAACATTTTAAAGACGCGTTTCCGGTGCGACGCTTCCTCCATATCGATAAAATCAACAACGATGATTCCGCCCAAATCGCGTAACTGAATTTGGCGAACGACCTCTTCAACAGCCTCAAGGTTAGCACTAAGGATCGTGTTATCGGGGTCAGATTTCCCAACGAATCGTCCGGTGTTGACATCAATGGAAACCATGGCTTCAGTTTGCTGGATGATAATATGCCCACCACATTTGAGCCAAATTTTCTCACTGAGTGCTTCCTTGAGGGCGCGTTCCACGCCGTAAGCGTCAAAGAGTGTTGGATCCTCCTTATACAGTGAAACCCGCGCCTGCAGATCGGGCATGACGGAAGAGACGTATTGCATTGTCTCTTGGTATCCGGTTTCTGAATCAATAAGGAGTTGCTTGACCTCCTTCGTGAGCATATCTCGGACGATCCTATTGGTAAAACTGAGATCTTTACTCACGAGACTCGGTGCGGATTTCCTGTCTGCGCGTTTACGTATCTGTTTCCATTGATTGATAAGGTATCGAATTTCAGCAGCAAATTCGGTTTCATTCAAGCCTTCAGCGGCAGTACGGATGATGAATCCGCCCTCAACGTCAGCTTTCACTGCCTTCGCCATACTGCGGAGTCTGTCCCTTTCAGTAGCAGCCTCAATGCGTCGTGATACACCAATATTTGAAGAGTTGGGCATGTAGACGACATAACGTCCCGGCAGTGTAATGTTACTGGTAACGCGTGCACCCTTTGTTCCGATAGGTTCCTTGCCGACTTGAACAAGGAGTTCCTCCTTCTTTGAAATGAGGTCACTTATGAGAAATGGGAATCCTCGCCCACCACGTGTTTGCTTGGTTTGCTTTCCCTGCAGATCCAATACTGCGGCATTCCTGTTGGATTTTCGACCGCCGTTCTGTTTTCCGTTCTCCTCCTCATCTTCGTCGGCATGCTCATACTTGAGATCGGAAATATGTAGAAAGGCATGCCGTTCCAATCCGATGTCAACGAAAGCTACCTGCATTCCGGGTAGTACGTTTTCAACACGTCCTTTGTAAAGGTTTCCCAATGTTTGCGTTGCTGCTTTCCGTTCAATGTGAATTTCATTCAGCACTCCCTCCTCAATTACCGCACAGCGTGTTTCATACTCATCATCAGAAATAAGTATCTCCTTTTCCATTATTACCTCCTATCGTGCCCTTTTTCAAGAAGCACCTCGGTTAATTATCTGTCGTATAAAAGGCAGTGTTGCAAAAAGCAGCGAGAGCTTTATAGAAGCGCGTCCGACGTTTCGTTTTCACGATACGCGGTGTTGCATCCCTGATTGGAACGCTTCAGCGAAATCAGCAAGTGTGCGGTTGCTCCCAGCGGGAGTGATATCAAGTCGCAGTCAGTCGCCGGCCATCAGTAAAAATCGCGAGTAAGGGAAATCCGCAGAAATATTTCTTCGCATTGGATTTCAGTGTTTGCAAATACCCCAGCAAAAACACTCGCGCTTAGAGAAGGGCTGAATGGCTCTGGGAACCGGTGCGGTTAACTTGATATAAACGATAGCGTGTGGTGTACTATCACTTAACATCTGGGTTTGCAAGCTGCGCCTTATGACCGCGGTGTCAAGGTTACGACAGGTGTTATCAGTTCACCCATCGAGATACCGCCGTGCTGGAACCCTCCTTGAAACTGCCGTTTATACTTATAAAAATCGTTCGGATAGACGAAATAGTAATCGTCTTTTGCGAGAATGTAGTCCTTGCTTGCGTTTTCCGCCGGTAACCGGTATTCCTTCGGGTTCCGAAGATATACCGCTTCGCCTTCATCGCATCCTAAGTTAGTGCCGATTTTAAAGCGAAGGCTGGTGGTCGTTTCACGGTTACCGTAAGCGCGGGTTGCTCGGTTACAGAAGACAGAGCCGTGATCACTGGTGAGGACTACCGTTGCGTTTTGTGCCGCAATAATACGTAAAATATCGAAAAGTACCGAATGCGAGAACCATGAGCGCGCCAGAGCCCGAAACGCGGATTCATCAGGGGCAAGCTGCTGTAGCACATCGGATTGTGAGCGCTGATGTGTCAAGATATCAATGAAGTTGATAACTAATGCTGAAAGACTCACACGTGTATTCGCCGAGACCCGTTTTTTGTAGGTATTTCCGCCTCGCGTGTCAAAAATTTTGAAATACTGGAGTCCGGGTTTCAGTTTGATCCCGCTGCGCTTTAGATGTGCTTCAAGGAGCTGGCGTTCGTAGCGATTCGTACTTGTGTCCCCATCGGATTCTTCCTGCCAGTACTCTGGGTAGCGTTCGGCAATCTCGATTGGGAACAAACCGCTGAAGAGGGCATTCCGTGCGTACATCGTCGCACTCGGTAGGATTGAAAAACTATATTGACGTTCGATGGAAAAATAAGGGTACAAAAGTGATTCCACTGCCAACCAATGGTCTAATCGGAAGCAGTCGACCACAATAAAATAAACAGATTTTCCGTCTTGAAGTTGTGGAATAACATGCCGATCCAGAACGTTCACCGATAATGGTGGAGCCGCTGAACTCCCTGTGACCCAGTCGGTGTAATTCGCTGCGACGAAATCAGAGAATTCAGCGTTGCACTCTTTCTTCTGTGCGAGATGTGTTTCCTCTAATCCGCCTTCGGCTAATTTTTCTGATACTAAATCCCACTGTAATAATTTCACATAGATGTTAACCCAGTCTTGCCAACTCGGTGAAGCGTCCTTCATCGCGCGGATCGCATTGAAATCTGTTGTGTAGCGACTCGGAATCTGATCTATGACGATCTGTGGTTGATCAAGGACGCGTTTTAGTGTTGAAACGATCTGGGCGACCCCGATAGGTTTCACCAAGAAATCGGTGACCTGTTTGCCGAGAGCGACTTCAACAAATTGTTCATCACTGGATTGGGTGACAAGGATGACTGGAATTTGTGTATTGATGGTGCGGATAGCATCAAGCGTTGCCATTCCATCTTTGCCGGGCATAACCTGGTCAAGTAGGATAGCACTGTACTGTGTATCCCCGCGTTGTAAAAGCGCGATACCGTCTTCGCCATTCGTTGCGGGCGTGACGGTGTAGCCTCGATCGCGTAGTACAAGAATATGCGGTTGCAACGCTTCTATTTCATCATCAATCCATAGGATGCGGTGTGCTTGTGACATACGTAAGTTTTCAAAGCCTGCTCAGACGCGGCATCTCACCCAATTCACACGATTGAAAATTTTCTTGCCGTGAAGTCGGAAAACGTGCCGCTAACTATTTTCCCGACAATACGTGTTAATGTGGGCTATGCGACTGGCAGCCGAATTTCAAAAGTTGTTCCGTCAGGACTCGTTTTAAGCATGCGAATCTTTCCGTGATGGTATTCACGAATGATCCGTTGTACAACTGTCAAACCGAGTCCCCATCCGTGTGCCTTCGTAGACATCCCCGGTTCAAAGATTTTTCGTTGATTTTCGCGGGTGATCCCGCTTCCGTTGTCGGCGTACCGGATGACAATGTCGTCGTGTCGCTTGTCATGTGTTGATTCAATCTGAATCCATCCGTCCACTTTATCCATAGCATCCAACGAATTACGAATTAAGTTTTCAAACACCCAGTGCAGTAATTGCGCGTTTGCGAGGATAGGCGGTGTCTCCTGCAGTTTCAATTGGATTTCAACACGACGACTAATATGCGGTAGCCGTTTTTCAAAATATGCTCGGACTTCTTCAAAGACTTCATGCATATATACTTCGGTTAGGGGGGGCTGCGTGCCAATCATACCGAAACGCGCCGTTGTTTTCTGCAAGCGCTCCAAGTCGTTTCTCATACTTTCGGAGAGTTCCCCGAGTGCGGCATCGCTTTTTTCTTCGCTTCGTGCGTGCAGGAGTTCAGCCCATGCCAACAGCGACGAAATAGGTGTTCCGAGTTGATGTGCGGTCTCTTTGGCTAAGCCTCCCCAGATTGCCGAGTGTTCATAAGATTTTATCCGTTGATAGACGAGGAAACAGACGGTTCCAAATGCGAATAGAACTATTGGTGCTATAAAAGGTACCACTAACCCATAGTATGGCTTGCTTTCGTAATAGAAGTAGCCTTTGTGCCATTGCGGTGTCGTTTCAATCACGGAGGATGCGGGTGCGTTCTGGATAAAGATTTTCGCGCGTGCCTGTTCCTCTGCAGTTGCCTGATCAGCAGTAATAACATCCCCCCATATCTGCCATTTCTGGGGTGTACCGGTGGTATCGGTTATCACAAAAGGCAGATGTACCATTTCACTGGGTGCGGTGTCGCCATAGTAAATATACCCCTTTAACTGCCTGTTTTCAAAGAGCATGTGTATTTCGCGGGGTGAATGTTTTTTTTTCATGCGCGCCAATGTTGACTGTAGCAGCGCACGTTCATTTTGTGTTAACGAGATCTCCTCATTTTGGTTGACATTGATATCCAAATTGTCTATTTTTGCGTCTAATTGTTCGTCAATACCTCGCGTGATGAGAACGTTTCCTTGTGCATCCGTGATAATAAATGAAAATGCGCGCGACCTATCTTCGGCGAATGACTTTTTGACGATTGTAACCAACTTCTGTTGCAACCCCCGGTTCTCTACACCGGGAAGTTCCGCTGCCAGATCGGCGAAAAGGTCTATCTGGGCTTCTATATCCGCGTTCAATCGGGAAATCTGTTGCGTATAATGGAAGAACCCAAATATCAGGGTACCCAGTCCAAGGATGAAGTAAACGAATATTAAACGGGTGGTCGTATACTCAGGGATAATTCGACGATTCAACCGCAACTTCGCATTCCTCCGCAAAATCGGACGCAACATGCCTGCCTATTGATTGTCTACATATCAATTAATAGTACCACCTTTAAACGGAAATTGCAAGTCTATTTTCAAACGCGCGCATTTTATGCCGATTTTTCTGACGGGTCTGCTTTCTTGGATAGCAGCGAAGTCCAGAGAAAAATGAAAGCGAAACATCCCGAAGAAAACCGCATATCCCTTGATTTTTTCGGATAAATTGGATAAAATAAAAGTATACTCCTTAATGTGAATCGTTTCGACAGAGAAACGGAAACACAATTAGAAATGGAAACATTGGATGCTCAAAGCAATTACATTTGATTTTTGGCAAACCCTTTATGCGGATTCTGACAGCAACTGGCAAAACCGTCAGGCAGTACGGATTGAGCGATGCCATACGTACCTTGAGGGTTGCGGTTATGCTTGCACATTGGATGATGTGAAGTTCGGGCTTGAAGAGGCATACGATTTAGTCGCGTCTCTTTGGCATCAACATCGAGGTATCTCAGTGGAGCGGTGCATGCAGCGGTTCTCGGAGGTACTTCAGCTTCAGCTTAAAGCGGTAGATTTAGACCAGTTAATTGCGTGTCTCGGCGCAGCTTTCTTGGAAACACCACCCATTATGATGCCACACCTCAAACCTGTCATTTCTCGGTTAAGTGAAAGTTATCCGCTCGGAATTATCTCAGACTCGGCACTAACGCCTGGCAGTTTCGCTCGGAAACTGATGGCGCGCCACGGTATTTTACAATACTTTTCAGCTTTCACATTCTCCGACGAAACAGACTACACGAAGCCGCAAGTGGTGCAATTCCATTCAACGTTAGCGCAACTCAACGCTGAACCCGCAGAGGCAGTACATATCGGCGATATTTTTCGTACGGACATTGTTGGTGCGAAAAATGCCGGGATGAAAGCGATTCGTTTTGCAGGGTTCAACAAAGGGGATGGAAATGATACACTCAGTGATGCTGTTGTTGACGACTATCGGAAGTTAGAAACGACGATTGCTGAATTATCAAAATAGGGAATGTGAGGAAAAAATGGCAAATGTATTGGTCTCCGGTGGCACCGGATTCATCGGCAGTCGAGTCTGCACTGCCCTCCACGAACAGGGTAATACGGTGCATGTGCTATCTCGAAACCCAACACGCGCACAAACGAAATTGAAATTAGCAAAAGGGGTCTATGGTTGGAACCCTGAAAGCGAGAAACTTCCTTCGGAAGCTACATCAGATGTCAAAGCGGTCGTTCACCTGGCAGGTGAAACGATCGCAGGTAGATGGAACGCCGAAAAGAAGCGACGGATCCGAGATAGCCGCATTCTTTCTACGCGAAATCTGGTTGAATCGTTTGCTGACGTATCCACAAAACCCGATGTGCTTGTCTGCGCTTCGGCAATCGGATACTATGGTGATAGTGGCGACGAACACTTCACAGAGGTGTCACCCGCTGGCACGGACTTCCTCGCTAAAGTCTGCCAAGAGTGGGAAACAGAGGCACAAAAAGCGGATGCGTTTGGCATTCGGGTGGTCATGGTACGTATTGGGCTTGTGCTTGGATTGGGAGGTGGACTGCTAACACAGGTACTTCCACCCTTTAAAATGGGATTCGGTGGCATACTTGGCAGCGGTCGGCAGTGGATGTCTTGGATTCATGTCGACGATGTGGTTGGCATTGTGCTACACGCTTTAAAAAATGAGGAGATTCGTGGTCCCCTGAACGCGACGGCACCTGTTCCTGTCAGAAACGCAGCGTTCACGAAAACACTCGGTACTGTGCTACGCCGTCCAACGCTGCTGCCTGTCCCAACATTCGGCTTGAAGTTGATGATGGGCGAATTTGCGGACTTCATTGTGCTAAGTCAGAACGTCCTGCCAGAGAAAACAGAAGTCAGCGGATACGAATTTCGTCACCGGACACTTGAATCGGCTTTAAGAGATCTGCTATAGACACACGGAATTCCAGTGGAATATGAAAATTCGCGATGTGCTGCTTTCTGAATATGGAAAAGCCTCCAGTATACCCTCCCCGGTTAATCGGTTGATGACCGATTTTGCAGTCGATTTTCGAGATGGACGCGACATCAACCTCGGTGTCGGATATGTCAATGAACGGACGATTCCGCATGAACAAATTCAACGTGCCTGTGAAGCAGTTCTCGCGCACCCGAAAAAATACCGCGCTTCTCTCAATTACGGTGGTGCGCAAGGTTCCCCGAACCTGATCGCGTCGCTCAGAAGGTTCCATATTGAAAATCGGATTGGCGGGATCACTGAGCAGACTTTAAACGATCGGGACATTGTTATCGGCGCGAACGGCGCGACGAGTTTGTTAGAGAGCATTACCCACCTACTTCCTGCAGGCATTGTGCTGACCGCCGATCCGATGTATTATATCTACTGCAACGATATGGGACGGAAAGGTTTCAACGTTATCGCAATACCTGAAGATGACGAAGGACTTGATGCCGAACACCTGCGAGCAAAACTAACAACACTCGGCAACGAAAAAGAGGCTATCCGCTTTTTTTATGTTGTAACGGTTAACAATCCGACCTGCACAATTCTATCCAATACCCGTAAGAGAGAACTCGTTGATATTGTTACCCAACTTTCGTACGAAGTCGGACGCAAAATTCCGATTTTTTTTGATAACGCCTATCGTGACCTCCTGCATGACGGTTCTGTTGAACCTTTGGCATCTCCATCCTGCTACGATACGCTCGGCATTGTCTATGAAATTGGTACATTGTCAAAGATTCTCGCCCCCGGGTTGCGTATTGGTTACCTTATCGGTCCCAAAGGTCGGTTTCTTGACGGCATTGTTCAACGCACGAGCGATATTGGTTTCAGCGCACCCTTGATTAATCAAGAGATCGCAAGCTACTTACTCGATCACGGTATTGAAGCACAGATTGAAAAGGTTAATAGTGGGTATCGCCAGAAGGCGAAACAGGTTAAGACGTGGATGACGGAATTATTCGGTAATCGTATTGAGGAATGTCGAGGTGGGAGTGCTGGATTCTACTATTACTTGACGCTGGCGGGTGCCGCGACAGGTTCAACCTCTAATTTTTTCAAGTTTTTGACGCGAACGACAGGACGTACAGAGATTGATGGTCCCTTAGACGCGCAACACCCGAAAGTGATTTATATTCCGGGTGAACATTGCGTCCATCCAAACGGCGAGAGGGTCGAGGTTGGGAAGCGACAACTCCGTATCTCTTACGGATTTGAGGAGCTTCCGCAAATTCACGCTGCCTTGAAACACATGAAGTCCGCGATAGCCTATAGTATTGGATTAAGCTCTGGCTATAAAATGTAATCACAGAAATGAGTTCCAAAATGTGTCTTCTCCCTAAATCCTCTAAAAAGTTGAAACGAATTAGTCTTACCACTCAAAAAAGTTGATTTTTTTCAAAAAACGATGTATCCTATAACTGATTTATAGAACAAGCACGCTTTTTGCACTTACAAATATAATTACTTAATTTATATATATGCATGTTATAATATCCGTAGTGTTTAAAATACAAAACGCGGCACTCGGTAATCGATAGCATGCGAGGTGAAAGGACTATCGAGTTGCAATGGCCAGACTTTTATCCAGAAAACTGTCCACCTGCGGAAGCTAAACCAGCTTCTGGAACAGTTTATAGACTTGTAAAGCACAATCCACCACGAGCAGAAGATTTTTTATCCACTTGGGAAGAATTCCCAGGTAGATTTCCGGAACCAACTACCAGAATTAGTGGGGCCTCTGCTTATACGGACTCACAAGATATAGATCGACTGAAGAAAAGAATACCACAATTAAATAACAGGAAAACAGCTAAAGGTGAACTCAATCCAACACTTGGTTTAATCCAACGGACGGAGGCAGTAGAGAAATCTCATGTTACTTGGTGGATCCCTATTGGAGCAGAACCTCGGCTTGTTTTTGAGGTAATAAGCGAATAAAGAAGTTGGTAGTAATTCGGAAAGGATGCATAAGATGCTTGATATACTCAATATTCCAGAGTTAGGCAAACTCGAAATTGTAGAAGTATACGAATACTACGATCAACCCGTTCTTTACGCCTGCAAAAACGCTGCAGGGCATTTTTACCTTGTTGTGGCTGCTGCTGAAGATGCTCAATTTTTAACTTGGCTCTGTGTTGCCGTCTCCACTGAACGGCTTAACCTTATCCGCTCTGGCAAAATTGATCTCCACGATGCATTCGCCGATTCTGAAAATTCCCATGCAATTCAAGTAAAGGTCCCATACGAGGAACATGCTTCAGTTCTGACAGATTTCATTCAATCAAACCAGATACCCGAGGATATGCTCCCAATACGTGGTGAATATCTTGAACTTGAAATTGACACACTTCCATTGCTAAGCAAGGCAGAAGAAACAACCGAATCCAGAAATCAAGAAATTCTGAACCTAATTCTCAACTTTGCTATAGGCTCTAAAACACAAGCACCTATAACTACCCTAAGCAATATTTTTGGAACACTCCAAACTGTAATTAACACAATTGGAATGATCTGCCTTAACGCATCTCAGGTCACTGAGGCAATCAAGAATAGCATGCAAATCTCGCTTTTCCAAGTCCATCCTGGATCATTCAATATTCACCTCGCCTCTCCAGAGGTTACTCAACTTGACCTTTTTGACCATTCTGATTGTGGAGATGCAATAGAAAAGTTTTTTGAACTCCTCAAAGCCGAAAATAACCAAGAAAAACTTAAGGAACTCTTAGGACCACTAAGATTAAGAGTAGCCAAGGACTACACCAATTTTCTCCAAGCACTTAATGAATCCGTAATAGATACCGAATTTAAATGGATATCACCAAATCCAAACCGGGGTGGAACAGCACACCTATCCAACTCTCAAATGCAAGAAGTAATTGAAATTCTTGAAAAATTTCAAGAAGAAGCACCGTCAAAGTTTACTATCATCGGTATTTTAATTGGTGCCTCCCTTAGAACTAATAGATTTGAAATAAAAACTGCAGAAAAAAACTATACTGGAGACATCGCAGCCGAAGTCTTTGAAACTGTAGAAAACGTAACACTGAACCGACAATACACTGCTGAAATTCAAGAAGTTACCGAAAGAAACGAAGCTACAGATGAACTTACTAAACCGAAATATCTACTCCTTAGTCTCAGCCAATAATCAATTAGAGGATATTTCCTAACCAAACGCCAGTTTGAAAAAAATTCAAAAAGCCAAAATAGACGCACATTCAAGAAAAAAGACGCGATTTTTACGGAGCTAACCCCCTAAATCCCCCTTATCAGGGGGACTTTAAGAGGAAATGGGTCTGCCCTCAGTATTTATCAAACTCACGTTAACCAATGGTATTGGGCTGTGGTTTCAGATTTCAGAGATATAAGGGGTCAAACACACTACTATTAACACGAAATTTCGCAAACAAAGCAATCGTCAAGTTCACCATTTCCACGCTTTTGGAGACAATAGTGGCGGACATTTGAATCGTCGAAACCAATAGGCTTGCCGCTAATTCCCGCACCATTATTTATTTATATCATAGATCAGAGGAGATAATGAAAAAGGCTATTCTAATCTTAACACTTTTGTTTTACGGATTTATACTTGCTGTCGTAGATGCACCTGCTGCAGATCGAATGGTGAAAGTTGTATACTTCGTGCCACGCGACCGTCCGGTTCAACGGAATATACCCACTAAACTGGATACGCAAATAAAAAAGGTGCAACGTCTTTATGCTGATCAGATGGAAGCACACGGACACGATAGGAAAACTTTCAACCTTGAAAACGATGCCAGCGGAAAATTAATTGTGTATCGTATCATTGGGAATTTTAATGATACGTATTACCATACAGATACACTCCACAAAGTTAGCGAAGAAATTGATGACCAACACGACATAGAGAAACACATCTATATCGTCATTGTAGATATTAGCACGGAGCGGATTCAGGGGAATTGCGGTATAGCATACTTTGATGGTGGCCCTGTAATGGTTGCAGCGACTGGGGATTGCACTGTAGGAGAGTTTGGTATAACTTTGATAGCCCATGAACTTGGACACGCCTTGAACTTAGAACACGATTTCCGCGATAATGCCTATATAATGTCTTACGGTGCCGAACGAGAGCGATTATCAGGATGTGCCGCATCAATGTTGAATGTCAGCCCATTTTTCAATCAGGATGGAACTGTCGGCAACGTTTCAAATACGCCGGCCACGATTCAAATGTTAACGCCATCGACTTATCCAGCCAATGCAACAAACTGGATACTTCGGTTCAATGTTGATGATGCGGATGGTGTTCATCAAGTTCAATTCCTGCTCTCTGTTCCCGGTGAACCAACGAGTTTGATGAGTTGCAAAAACTTTAATAATACACGGAGCACAACAGTTGAGTTTGATATGCCAACCGGTGCAACGATAGCCTCAGTTAATAACGTCTATATCCGTGTTGTTGACCAGAAGGGAAATGTATCAGGAAAAAGTTGGACTATCAGTGCAACGAAAACAACCGAAACAAAAACAATCAATACAAACAGCACAGAAACGTATCTGACACTCAATTACGATAGTCGGGATGCACTTGTCCCAATCAATAATCCAACAGAGTGGGCGGGGTGGAAAGAAAAATTAGTGTGGGAGAAAACACCTGATGGTCTGGTCCCGAGAAGACCTAACGGTTTCATGCCACCTGACCCACATATACCTTTTATGGATGAATGGGACTATTGGTTTTATGCACACGCTAAAAGTCGTATCGTTTATGATCTCGGAAGTCGGAACTATACGAAATTTGACGCTTATTTCGATATGCCGAATCCGTGTGGAAGTATCGCCTCTGTTGAGGTTATATTCCTCGCTGACGGTACAGAGATTTATAAATCTGGCGTTTTGAGAGGTACCCAAGCACGAAACCTAAAGATTTCATTCAACATTCCCGTAGGCACTAAAACGCTCATTATCCGTGTAACAGATGCTGGTGATGGTGATGGGTGTGATCATTTTATTTTCGCAGATGCACGTTTGTTGCATGGCGAATCTTTTGTTACTGAAACAATCAATACAGAAACAGCCAGAACTGAAACGTATCTCACGCTTAATTATGATAGTCCTGATGCGCTTGTTCCAACAAACAACGCTAGAGAGTGGGGATGGGATTGGGGCGGTTGGCAAGCAACATGGGAGAAAACACCTAACAGACAAATTCCTGCAATACCCCACCAAGGATTTATGCCTGCTGAGTTTATACCGTATACGAACCAATGGGACTACTGGTTTTATGCACATGTTCCAAGTTTTATTGTTTATGATCTCAGTGGTGGGAACTATGCTAAATTTGACGCTTATTTCGATATGCCGAATCCGTGTGGAAACATCGCCTCTGTTGAGGTTATATTCCTCGCTGACGGTATAGAGATTTATAAATCTGGCGTTTTGAAAGGTAATCAAGCACGAAATACTCACATATCATTTGATATCCCTAAGAATGCACAATCACTCACGATCAGGGTAACAGATGGAGGTGATGGCGGTGGATGTGATCATTTCATTATCGCAAATGCCCGGTTAGTGCATAGAGAGCCGCCTCCGAGAAAAGTAGATCCGAAAATAGAAGGTCCAAAACTTGGTATCTCTTTTTCTACAACTACAACGAATGTGCGTGTCGGCGACACATTTATGCTCCATCTAAATTCGGGAAAGGTCACCGATTTGGCTGGCTGGCAATTTGGTATTGTATTTGACCCTGCGGTGCTTGAAGCACTTGAGGTGAGCGAGGGCGATTTCCTAAAAAGAGAAGGCGGAACTACTTTTTTCCGTCAAGGCAGAATTGATAACGTAGTAGGTAAAATCACAGGGTTAAGCTCAGCACTAATTTCTAAAAGTGGTGTCAGTGGCACAGGCACCTTACTTTCGGTTAAATTCTCCGCTAAAGCTGCGGGAAAAACACAAGTGACACTACGTGACTTTGAGTTCGGTTCAAACAGCGGTGAGGTTATCCCTGCTATTCCATCTGAAATTTTTATCAATGTAGGGAATCAACCCGCTTGGGATGTGAATCGGGATGGACGGGTAAGCATTCTGGATATGATTTTGGTGGCACAACATTTAGGTGAAACTGCATCAGCTAGCTCCGAAGTGGACGTAAATGACGATGGAACCATTAGTATCCTAGATCTTATCATCATAGCACAACACATGGGTGAGTCAACTGCCACCGCGCCTTCTGCTCTTGCAATAAACAGTGTAGAAGGTCTAAATCCTGCGCTGATACAGGCGTGGATAGAACGGGCACACACCGAAGATGACGGTTCTATCGGTTTTCAGCAGGGAATTGCGAATCTTCAGAGCCTTTTGGAATCGCTGATCCCTGAAAAGACAACACTCTTTGGCAACTACCCAAATCCATTCAATCCAGAGACATGGCTACCGTATCAGTTAGCGGAACCTGCGGAAGTCAGCATCTCTATCTATGCTGCGGATGGAAAATTGGTTCGCACTCTTGAATTGGGACATCAATCCGCGGGAATTTACGAATCCCGTAGCCATGCAGCATATTGGGATGGGAGAAATCAAGTTGGCGAACCTGTAGCAAGTGGGCTCTATTTTTATACATTGACAGCAGGAAAATTCGTAGCGACTCGACGGATGTTAATTCGGAAGTAATTGGTAGCTGAGTATCGCCCGATTTACAATATCAGCGTTTGTAGGGCGCAATTTGTTGCGTTTCTTGTAGAGTGTCCATAAGGCACATCCCCAAAAAGGAAATAGAAACATGAGATTGAAAAACAAGGTCGTGTTGTTCGGGGGTGCAGGTTCAAACATGAGCCGTGCGACTGCGCTACTTTTTGCACAAGAGGGCGCGAAGGTGGTCCTTGCTGCACGCACGACAGAAACAATGGAAGAGACAGCAGAACGCATTCGTGCTAAGGGTGGAGATGTGCTAACGCATCAGACCGATTTGATAGATGCGGCACAGGTAGACGCGCTTATTGATGCTGCGGTGACAGAATTTAGTGGTATTGACTGTTTTATCCACGCTGCAGGCGGGTTTTTCTCAACGGAGCACGATATTACCACGATGGAATCAACGTATTGGGATGGCGCATTACAAAATAACTTGCAGACGCTGTTCAATCCTGTGCGTCGGCTTGTGCCGATTTTAGAGGCACGTGGCGGTGGGTGTCTTATTACGATTTCAGCTGGCGAGCGGGTACGGCAAGATGCAAACAGTGCTTACGCCGTTGCGAAAGCAGGAATGGTCGCGGCAGCGAAAAATCTTGCAAAAGAGTTGTACGATAAAAATATTCGCGTCCACGCGTTGGCCCCGGGCATTATCTGGGATCCGTTGCCAGAGGGCGAAATCGCTCCGGTGGCAGTACAACTGGAGCGACTTGGCAATCCGATTGATGTGGCTTATGCAGCCCTGTGGCTCTGCTCGGACGAGGCGGCATGGGTTACAGGCTTGGAGTTGACGATTGACGGTGGGGATTCACTGTTCATTGATTCACCAGTTCGACGGGCGTTTTTGGCGTAGCCGGAATCATGAAACCTCACATATAAATGGTTTCTATACATTTCGCCCCGCTGGGCTTACCCAAAAAGGTGGAGAACATTTCTATAGACATTCCGCTCCGCTGGGGCTACGACTCTTTCAGATTTAGGTTTATTTTTCCACGAGTTAGGACTTTTTATAGAACGTGAAGAAAAATCAGAGATGCTTTGAAAATAGGGTATCAAGTTCATAGGAATTGTCCAAACTATAGCAAACTTAGAGCGATCAGTATCCACTTCAGAAAACGCGTGATGCCCACTTTAGCCATCGAACTTAATAGTTAGTTGGTTCGGGGATTCCTTTCGCCTTCCTCTGCGTCGTCTCAATACAGATTTACGTTTCCTAACGTGAGTTCCATAATAAAAGTATGGTAGCAAGAGAACTCCTTTTGTATAAT
>CAZGAW010000048.1:0-3570 GCA_964523645.1 uncultured bacterium
AACACCCTATCAAATACCCCTATCAAATACCCCTATCAAAAACACCTCGCCAGCGAGTCGGGAAGTACCAAATCTTGTGTGTGCATATATTTTGAGGATTTACTATATAAGTGCTGAATGCTAGAAACTTTACATCCGTTTTATTGGATTACCTTTCGATTTCTGACAAAAAGTTTGACTTCTAATCTGGCACGGTATATAATCGTTTCCATGACAAAATGGTGAACTTCATGGCGATTTCATTTTCGGTTTCCGTGGTTTGAAATTACTGGATAGCGGAGGATATAAAAATGGCGAAACTACGCGTTGGAGTTATTGGCTGTAGCGGTATCGGCACGACTCACGTATCGGGATTAGTGGATTTGCCGAATGTCGAATTAGCTGCTGGTTGCGATTTTGTTCAAAGCACATTGGATGCTTTCAAAGAAAAGTATCAGGACAACTGGGGTAACATCTCTCTATATACCAACCATCAAGAGATGCTCGCTGCCGAGAATTTGGACATCGTGACGGTGGCGACCTCTGACCATCGGCACGCCGACCTTGTTGTTGATGCGGCGAACGCTGGTGTGAAAGGTATCTTCTGTGAAAAACCGATGGCGACGAGCATCGAAGACGCGGATAGGATGCTGGAAGCGACGGAACGAAACGGAACGATTCTATCGATCGACCACACCCGTCGGTGGCAGCCTTTGTGGCGGCATACGCATGATGTGATTGTCGGTGGTGGGCGCATTGGAGATGTCCAGTATGTCATTGGCACGTTGAGTGGCGGACGCGCAATGCTCTTCCGTAATGGGACGCACCTTGTCGATGCTATCTGCTATTTCGCTGACTCGGATCCGGAGTGGGTTTCTGCCGAGTTAGAGGATGGCTACGAAGACTATAATGAATATAAAGGTGATGGTGGACATGTTCCCGCAACGGAACCGTCGGCGCACGGCTATATCCATTTTGCGAACGGCGTGCGTGGTTATTATGCTGGTGGTCCAAAGACGACCCTCTCTGGGTTCCGCTTGGAGATTGTCGGGACCAACGGCTATATTCTCATTAGTGATAAAGGGGCAACACTCCACCAAGACGATGTTATTGAAACAATTGAGGCACCAACGTGGGATGTCACCGGTATTCCTGCGGGACCTCGAGAGTTAGTAGGTCTGATTACAGAGGGTGGAGAACCTGTTTCACCTGGGACTGAGGGATATAAGGTTGTCCAGATTATCATCGGCTTCTTAACATCGCAACAGCGCGATAATGGGAAAGTCAAACTGCCGTTATCTTCAGGTTAGTCTTCATCAGTTTTCAAGACAATCGCGTTTTCAGGGGACCACTGCAGGTAGACGGTGTCGCCGCGTTGGAAGCGATGTCCGTCTTTCGTGCCTGTATTCTGTTGATGGACGATGAGTGGTATCGGATAATTGGTTTGCACTGTGTACTGGAGCGTCGTGCCGAGGTAGCTCTCGTCCTGAATCACGCCGCGCAAAAGGTTCGGAATATCAGCGGTAGAAGCCGTCCTCAGATTGATGCGTTCTGGACGGATTGAAATGGTGACAGGCGTATTCATTGAAATATGGCTGGTGGGTGTGCAGACAATGTTGGATGTTGATTCCATTGTCAGGGCAACTTCGTTTTCGCTGATGAGTGTTCCTTCAAGGAAGTTAGAGGTGCCGATGAAGTCAGCGACAAAACGGCTCTGTGGCGAATCGTAGATTTCAGACGGGGTCCCAACCTGAAGGATTTTTCCATCGTTCATCACCGCAATCCGATCGGACAGTGCCAACGCCTCGCCTTGGTCATGGGTGACATAGACGAATGTGATACCGACTTTGCGTTGCAATGCTTTTAGTTCCGATTGCATCTGTTTTCGGAGCTTTAGGTCGAGTGCGGAGAGCGGTTCATCTAATAGCAGGATGGTAGGTTCATTGATTAACGCGCGCGCCAGTGCTACGCGTTGTCTCTCGCCGCCAGAGAGTTCACTCGGTTTCCTGTTCCCGTAACCCGGCAATTGAATTAAGTCTAACGAGCGTTCAACGGCATCAGAGATTTCCGCTTTGGTTGCCTTCTGCATCTGTAGCCCAAACGCGATATTTTGTGCAACGGTTTTGTGAGGGAATAGCGCGTAATTCTGGAAAACGGTGTTGACTGGACGGCGATAGGGTGGCGTTTTTGCCATTATCTCGTCGTTGATGCGGACCTCTCCAGTTGTAGGATACACGAATCCGCCGATGATGCGGAGCGTTGTCGTTTTTCCACACCCACTTGGGCCCAACAGCGAAAAGAACTCACCGCCTTCTATCTGTAAGGATACGTTGTCAACTGCGATTGTGTCGCCGAACCGTTTTGTTACGGATGTGAGGGTGATCTGTCCTATAGACATGTCCGGGTTGTTTTCTGGCAAACGACGATGTTTTCTTCATGCATCGTTGTAGAGGTTGCGCCTGCAATATTGGATGGACTGTTCTTCTTTGGCATCCGCTTGTTTGGTATGTTTCTGACGATTGTTGTCTTATGCATAAATCCGTGTTGACGGAAGGCAGAGACGATAAATTCATCGGTTGGTAACATGACCTCTTTGACGCGGCGGTTTCCAACGACATAGCAAATTGTAGCGTTCGGTGAAAGCACTTGTACCACTGAATTGATGCTACGTCCGAGGTCTATGTAAAATGCTGATACCTCGCTCGCGCGTTTCTCGTCAACTGCACGGATTTTCTCAATGGCAGGCGATACCGGTGCGTCTGCCAAGGTTTCTTTTGAACGTTGTCCACCCATTGCGAGTTTATCGACTTTGCGAGCATTCGGTAAACCGATCCATTCTGCTGCGAGCCGCGAGAATTGTCCATACGCCACTGTGGTGTGTGAGTCTCCATAAGGAGGCGATGTAATCACAAGGTCATAACCACCGAGGGGGCGAGGCAGCGGGTGTTCCCCTCGAACCGTATTTGCATCGGATACTGATACCTCAACGTTTTTCCGTTTTTCGAGGAACGCTGCCAAACCGTGCCGATTTCTGCTAAGTTTTTTGCGAAGGGTACCAAAGACATCAGGGTTGAAATTCTCAAGTTTCTTCGCTGGCATACGATATAATTTAAACTCGCCATTCCGTGTATAGGAGACCTCACGAACCGTTTCGGAAAAAGCAACCAAAATGAAGTTTCGGACTCCTTCATCTTCTACTTTTTTAATCCGATTTCGCAAATAGGCAAGAGATTTGATGATTTCTTCAGAGAACCAATATTCGAGGTTCAGAATGTCAGGAATTGGAACATCAGGCACCTTGCCTTCTCGGAATTCAATCTGGAAGAGATGGTCGTTCAATTTGTTTAGCGTTTCGTCTAAAGTGGAAAGACAGATCGAGGTTGATTTGGCGGTTGCTATCAGGCGCACGAGAGGGTTAATGTCACATCCGACGCTATGCATGCCGAATAGAGACGCCTCAACCAGAGAGGTACCGGTGCCACAATACGGGTCAAAAAGCCACCCATCTTCTGTGCCGTACTCTTTAAGTAGTTTCCGTGCGATCTGTGGGATCATCATCGCCGGGTAGGTATGGAAGCAGTGGGTGTACTC
>CAZGAW010000048.1:3670-15411 GCA_964523645.1 uncultured bacterium
GTGCGATCTGTGGGATCATCATCGCCGGGTAGGTATGGAAGCAGTGGGTGTACTCCTTGGTGTTGGCCTCTCGAAAGTCCCATGATTCGTCTTTGTACTTCAGGTTGGCTTTGCTCATATCAATTTTTCTCGTTTACCAAAGCATAGATTCCAGAATCTTTCGTCTATTCTAAAACCGGTACCATGATTTCTGACGACCCTATTTTCTCGCAGATGCATCCTCACATCAACGATTATGATGTCCTTCTTAATGAGATCTAAAAAATTATCTTCGTCTGGTTCGGTTAGTAGATATGCCTCCTTGAACCAGAACTCTTCCTTTCGATCCGAATTAATACGGGTGTCCGCATTAACAATAATCAAGGAAGGCATCTTACTTCTGAACCTGTCAATCAAACGCTCTCCCAACCACTCAGCAACAAGAGTGCCATCTACGTGATAAAGTTGGACGATTTCATGTTCAACTGTGACGAAAAGCCCCTGATTATTCGGTTTACTGTTGGCAGTGCAGTATAGGGATGGACGTCCATTCGTGTCTATATAGCCATATTTCTCAATCAATTCCCGCGTTTTTATCTTCCATACCCCGCGATTGAAGGTAAACATGGTTACCCGATTGTTGACTCCAATTCTCTGAGATTTCAATTCTATATCCCCGAAATCAGGAGTCTTAAGGTTGTTTTCCTCTAACCCAAGCAAAGTTTCCAACGTATAGCCTATGCCAGTGTTGCTTTTTCGTAGTGAAACAACATAGCCCATCTGATTAATTTCAGATAGTTTGTCTCTTAATTGTACTATATCCATTGGGGAGCCTAATCTGTCGACAGTACCCGCGTCAGGATTTGATTTACGAGTTGGGGATTTGCCTTACCGCGGGTGGCACGCATTACCTGTCCTACGAGGAACCCGATCGCTTTCTTTGTGCCATCACGGTAATCCTGAGCGGGACCGGGGTTTTCCTCTACGACCTGTAAGACGATGGCTTCTATCTCTGAAGTGTCCGTAATCTGCGCTAACCCCTTTTCGTCAACAATCTGTTTCGGCATTTTACCGGTTTCAAAGGCATCGTCAAGCACGGATTTGGCAATTTTACCGCTGATGGTGGCATCCTCGATTAACTGGATGAGTTCACTGAGGTGTGCGGGTGTGACCTTCGAGTCTTGGATCTCAATTTCTGCTGTGTTTAGGAGCCGTGTCAGGTCTCCCATGATCCAATTCGCACAGGTGGTGGGTTCACCACTGCGTCGAGCGGCTGCATCGAAAAATTCGGCAAGATGTCGGGTGCTGGTCAGGAATTCGGCGTTTTCGGAAGATATACCGTAGTCCGAAATGAAACGTTCTCGGCGGGCAGCGGGGAGTTCAGGAAGCGTTGGTTGGATTTCCTCAATCCATTCATTTCCTATCTGGACATGAACGAGGTCGGGTTCCGGGAAATAGCGATAGTCATCGGCTTCTTCCTTGCCGCGCATGGCGACGGTCTTCCCTGTGCTTGCATCAAATAGGAGTGTTTCTTGGACAACTTCCTCACCTGCATCTAAGATTCGAGCCTGCCGTTTCACCTCGTACTCCATCGCCTCAATCAGTTCTTGGAACGAGTTTTTGTTTTTAATCTCTGTGCGCGTCCCTAATTCTTTACTGCCTTTCGGACGCAGGGAGAGATTCGGTTCGCATCGCAGACTTCCCTCTTCCATGTTACAATCGCTCACTTCAATATACTCTAAAATTTCCTTAACCGCGCGGCAATAAGCGATCGCTTCTGCTGGGGAGTGCAACTCCGGTTCGCTAACAATTTCGAGTAGGGGTACCCCAGCGCGATTGAAGTCCATGAAACTCCGGGTTGGGTCGCCTGTGACTTCAGCGTGGATAGATTTCCCTGCGTCCTCTTCCAAGTGAATTCTACGGAGTGCAACAGTACGGCGTTCTCCTTCAAATTCAAACGTTACCTGTCCGTTTTGGCACAATGGAATGTCGTATTGCGAGATTTGGTAGTTCTTCGGCAAGTCGGGATAGAAATAGTTCTTCCGATCAAATTTACTGGAAGTCGTGATGTCACACGCCATCGCCAAGCCGGCGCGAACCGCAAACTCAACGGCGCGTTTATTGACAACCGGTAATGTTCCCGGCATCCCTAAACAGATTGGGCAGGTACAGTCATTCGCCGATGCTCCAAAAGTATAAGCGCAATTGCAAAAGAGTTTACTCTCTGTGCATAATTCGGCATGGATTTCCAAACCGATAACTATTTCGTATTTTTCCATATTTTTAATTTACCGTGCGGTTCGGAGTTACTGGTTATCGGCCGTCGGAGGAATAGACGTCAGTTGGCGGTTAAGAGGTTCTCGTTTAACAAAATTCTCTTCTCTGAAACTGACCACTGAAAGGATATTTTCGTCAGAAAAAAATCCAAACCGATAACTATTCCTACGACAGTTCATTAACGACGGCGACGTTGGCTTCTACTTCGCTTTCTGAGGTCATACCGATAGTCATCGCGTGTACGCAAGGGAGTCCCATCACGAATTCGATTGCTTCGCGTTGGCTCTCCGCGTCTTCTGCCAATTTACCCATGCCTAAAACTTTCATGCCGTAAATACCCTTACCAGCGAATGCCATCTGTTCCATCGTGCGGATTACATCGGCAGGTGATGCGTCCATACTAACACCGGCATGGTTAATTCGAGCCAACACAACGTCAACCCACTCCGTCATAGCTGATGTTTGGAATGCCCCGTAATCGTGGCAGGATACACCGTGTGCGCGGATCAGTCCTTGCTCTTTGCAACGAACGAGTGCTTCCATTGCCTCTGGGTACCGTTGCGGCCAATCTACCTGTGTGAGACAGTGCAGTAGGACGATATCTACATAGTCAGAACCTATTTCTGTAAGAAATCGTTTCACATCTGCTTCTACGGTTTCTCGCGTCCGGGATGTTGTCTTTGTGGTGATAGTGACACTCTCACGCGGTACTGCTTTGAGTGCTGCCTTGACATGTGGGTGGCTCCCGTACTGATCGGCGGAATCCCAGAACGTTACCCCTTTTTCGTGTGAGAACAGTAACAGATCGCGGAAAGTTTCAAACCCTAAATCTGTCTGATTTGAGCGACCATTCCAACCATTCGATCCGGTTCCGATCGAAAGCCGTGAAACATTTAAACCTGTTTTCCCAAGTGCTACAATCTCCATCGCAATTTCTCCTTTTCGTCGGTCGTTAAGTTCCTATTAAGTATAGCGTAACATATCCGAATTTGGCAAACGATTTCTGGAATTCGAGAGGCGGAATGCCATTGTTCACTTTTTTGTTGCTTTTCGCCTATAAGAAGCGTTACAATTCTTTGTAATAAGTAATAAGGTAAAACCTATCTTTATTTTCTTTGGATCTATAGTCACTGACATTAGGAGGACCAAAAGAAGGGCGAAATGAAATATATCAAATTTTTTAGCAGCGACCGAATTCAGTCCAACAAAAAATCGGATTCAGGTGCTGTGTTACATTCTATCATCATCCGGAAGTTATTTTTAAATTTGCTTGTGCTAGTATACGGATGCTTCTCTATAGGGGTGTTGGTCTCAGCGGATGAGGGGCATAGTGCTGCGTGGCAAGAAGCCTTTGCTTTGGTTGATAAAGGGAACCGCAAAAAAGCAGTCTTGAAGCTGGAAGCTTTATTACAAACGGATCTATCCGAGTCAGAAGCATTTGAGATTCATCATGCCCTCGGCTATAACTATGAGAAGCTTCGGGATCGTCCGAAAGCGGTTCGGCACTACGCTCGAGTTGCCTCGCATAATTATCCACTGGCGGATTATGCTATCTATCGCTTGGCGCGGCTTTACGAAGGTATGAACAACAGGACGCGGGCGATAAAATGGTATGCGCAGCTTGTCAAGGATTATCCGGCAAGTTTTTATTTTTCAGGGGCACAGTGGGCTTTGGCGCAACTTTATCTCAAAGATAAGCAGTACGAAGCGGCAAAGGCGCAGGCAGTCGAACTCGTTGAACATTCTCGCTATACCAGAGAAGCCTCCTTTGTTCTTGCACGCTGTAATGAAGCACTCGGGGACATTTCCACGGCGTTCAACACTTATCGCGAACTCATCACAGAAAACCACTCAGGTAGTGTTGCAGGTGATGCCCTCAATCGACTTAAAAGGCTTGTGAGAGCGAATAAAACGCTGAAACTTACCCCGACTGACCGACTTAATTGTGGCTTGGTATCTTTTTCTCATAAACAGTGGAAGACCGCCGTGGCGGATTTGGAATTAATTCCTAAGACTGTGGATTTAAATCTAAGAGCGCATGCCCTCTATCTCATCGGTCGGAGTTATCAGGGGCGGAAATGGTATAATACAGCAATTAAGAAGTTCAATGCTGTCATTGCGCTTGGTGATGAAAACGAGTATCTAACGCGCGCGACTTATCAGATAGCCCAGTGTCATCGTCGGAAAGGACATATTAGGACTGCCATCAGTAAGTTTGAGAGTTTTGTAAAGACCTATGAATGGAGCGAGTTGGTAGATGACGCATTGTATGATATCGCCCAACTCCGTGAAAAACAGGGGAAATCCGAGTTGGTGCTTGATGCGTACGCCCGCTTAATTAAGGTTGCACCGAAAAGTCCCTATGCCGACCTTGCAGCGTGGAGAACTGGCTGGAAGCGTTTTGACGAACGCCGTTATGAGGAGAGTTACAACGCCTTCAAAGGTTTGAAGGAGAACTTCCCTGGAAATCGCTATGCGATGGGCGCGCATTTCTGGATGGCAAAGATACGTGAACGACAGAATAAGCCTGCTCTTGCGCGAAAACTGTACAAAGAAGTGGCTGAAGCGCGGTATTGGTACTACTCAGCAAGAGCAAAGGCACTTTTGGGACTCGCTACGTCCGAGTTGGAACCGAAAGCCGTTCAGGATGCGGAATTACCGAAGCGTCAGGCATCTCCGCAACAGGTGTCGGTGTTGATGAAACTCAGGCTCTATGAGGATGCTATTGCACAATTGAACGAGCACATTAACACCTTCCCGCTCTCTGAACAAGAGTGTTTTTATGATTTGATTACCTGTTATGAAGGCCTCGCGATGTACGATAAAGCACGGAAGGTGAGTGAAAAATCTCTTGAAAGTCCTGCTTTTGCGAATGCGACACGTGAGGATTTAGAGAAACTCCATCAGAAACTCTATCCTCGTTACTATGCTGATACAGTTGAGAAGTATGCGAAATTGTATGACGTGGATACTTTCTTAATTGCGGCGATGATTTTAGAGGAAAGCCGATATAACGCCGAGGCGGTCAGCTGGGCGGGTGCGATTGGGTTGATGCAGATTATGCCGGCTACTGGAAAAGAACTCGCACAGCAACTCAAAATCCGGCGTTTCCGAACATCGATGCTCAAGCAGCCTGATGTGAATATTCAGATGGGAACGAAGTATATCGGGTACCTTAACTCTCTATTTAATGACAACGCGATGCTGGTGACCGGGGCGTATAACGGCGGCCCCGGACGGATGAAGCGATGGGTGGCATCCAAAAATATCGCGGACATTGATGAATTTGTTGAGAAAATTAGGATCCGGGAAACCCGACTGCATATCAAAAAGGTTATTGACAGTTACGATCACTATGTAGAAATTTATAAGAATGCGAGCGAACCGCCTGCGGTGAATTCAGCAACAGGAATCGTGCCAAAACGATTAGAAGGGTTTTAATGAAATCTTTTGTCTGGTTCGTAGGACCTCATTCTGCGATAGTATCATCTGCAGCATGATCGTACGCAGTTTTTTCAACAGGGGTTGAAATCTGTATGTTCCGTGGAGTCGGCATAGGTTCATCGAAATCTTCACCTTTGCTTTCAGCCTCAATTCTGCGGTCATTCCAACTTTTAACCTCCGCGTAGAACTTTGCTGCTCCCTTAGCAAGACCTTCCGCTTCAGCTTCCTTAATACGTTTCTGTTGTCTTTCGCTATACCAATCTGACAAAAACATGATGAAATCAACACCCCCTATTAGTGCGCCGACGATAACCCCAGCAACAGGGATAAAAGTAGAAATATCTTCTATATCTTGTTTCCAAGTCTGAGCTTCTTGAGATTTTACCACGATACATGTGTAAACTGAAACCACAACCGTAAGTAAAAATAAAGCGACCCCTGTTTTACCAGTTCGCCAAAAGCGTCTTATAGTTTTCCACATTATGTGCTCGTATTGAGAGGCGGTTGATACTTAAGAATTAAATCATTTTCAATTCTGTTTCGACCCAAATCATTAGATTCTGAGTAAACACATACACAATTACCCCTATTTCGCAGAACACCTTCCCATTTATGATGTAATCTTGTGAGTCGGCGCGGAAGCGAATTCGATCGTCCAATGTACAATAGATTATGTATGACTCCGCCCTGGAAATTTATCTCACGCCTTGTGAAAATGTAAACGCCTCCAATGTCTTTGAATTCTGTTCCAATAGGATAGACTTGAAAAATATATTGGTGTCCAGAGGCACCATAAAAAGCAAAATCCTCTATTTTGGACATTGTGGTATACCTTTATTCAGTTCTATTTATGACTTGAATTCACACCGTTTGCGACACCGATTTCCCGATCTCACCGGGTAATGGAATGATAAAGTACACCAAGCGGTGCTATGAGATTACCTACCAAGAATGTTAAAATCATTATATCATAGTTTTTCCACCACAACAAGTAAATTCATTTATGGCAGATAAAAAATAAATAGACATTTCAGCGGATTCTGAACACCTAAATGCTCTCTACCACGGCTGGTGGGGTTTTCTCTATGCAATGTCTTGAGTAACTGTAAAACCTACCATAGTTGCAATCACCACGTGCGTCGTGCTACAAGGGGATCATTTCTGGTGGGTTATCGCACGTGATAAGGATGCGGTGATACCAGTTGGTATCGTCTGGTGTTGGGAAATCAGAACGATAATGAGCGCCTCGGCTTTCGGTTCGCGCAAGTGCGGATTCAGTTATCATTAAGGCAACATCCAGCATATTGACTGTTTCAATCATTGCTATATCTTTTGATTCTGGCGTCGCTGGGATGTTTCCTAAATTTTCTGTTAAATCTTGCAATTCGGCGAGGGTTTGTTCTAAACCCTCGCCGTTTCGTTCGATGCTTACATTTTCCCAGAGCGTTTCCCGGATTGCGTCCTTTATCGCATCTATAGAATCGTTTTCGGTTATCAGTTTTCGGTTATCAGTTAAAGCGTCTCTCGTAGCAGCCTCAGAACCTTCTTGTAATTGGCTGGTCTTTTCAACTGATGGCTGATACCTATTTGCAAAAGTTGCTGCGTTTGTACCAGCGCGTGCGCCGTAGACGAGGCATTCCAGAAGAGAATTGCTTGCCAGACGATTGGCACCGTGAACGCCCGTGCATGCGACTTCACCACACGCATAAAGGCCCTTGAGATTTGTTTCAGTATCAGTGTTCGTTCGGATACCACCCATCATAAAGTGCGCGCCGGGGCGGACAGGGATTAAGTCAACGCTAATGTCTAATCCGAAGCGTTTTGTGGTATCTGAGATAGTTGGGAATCGCTCGAAGATAAACTCAGCCGGTTTATGTGTGATGTCAAGGTAAACGCACGGAAATCCTGTCAGTTCCATCTCTTTTTGGTTGGCGCGACTGACCACATCGCGCGGTGCGAGTTCACCTTGCTCGTGGTATTTCTCCATAAAACGTTCACCACGAATGTTGATGAGTCGCCCACCTTCACCGCGAACGGCTTCTGAAATTAAGAAATTGGGAGTGCCATCTAAGTAGAGTGTAGTTGGATGAAATTGGACGAACTCCATATCGACCATTTCACAACCCGCGCGCCACGCTGCAGCGAACCCGTCGCCGGTTGCCACCTTTGGGTTGGAGGTACAAGGATAGACGCGTCCGAGACCACCCGTTGCCAGAATTGTGGCTCTGGCACGAATGGAAACTGCTTGTTCATCTACAATCGCGGTAACGCCGTAGCATGTGACGATTTCTTCACCGTGTGTGGTGATTTCTGCCTCTGTTAGAAGATCAATGGCAAACGTGTTTTGTAGGACCTGGATATTTTCTGTGTTAAGCACACGCTGAATCAGGATGTCCGTTGTCTCGCGTCCAGTTGCGTCGCCTTTATGGACGATACGACGGCGGCTATGCGCGGCTTCTTGTGTAAAACGTGGCAGGGTGCCTTCCCAATCAAAGTTTGCCCCCCAGTCTAACAGTTCAGCGACGCGTGGAATACCTTCTGATACCATCATTTCAACGGCTTCGACATCGCAGAGTCCGGCACCAGCTGTGCAAGTATCCTTTATGTGCAAGGCGATCGTGTCATCAAGGTTCATGGCGACTGCGATACCACCCTGCGCGTAGTGTGTATTGCTCTCTGTCAATGTGGTTTTAGTGATTAAGGTCACATTCGCGTGCTCACTTGCAGCGAGTGCCGCGCGTAACCCAGCAGCACCGCTACCGATGATGAGAACATCCGTGTCCCAACCTGAATGTCTTTCTTCGATCTTCGCCCGAGATGTTGAATTTTCCATAAATTTCTTTGATAAACAGGCACACTTGGCAATTAAGTGCCCACTACCTATTTTTCGATCTTACTGCGTCGATGATTTAGGCGCGAAACTCTCATTGACCGGCATAACCTTACCTGTACCCGTGGCGATAAGCGTGCCGTCACTAAGTGTGACCTCTGCTTTTGCTTCCACTAACCTTTTTGAAACCTTAATACGTTCTGCACATACGTGGAGTTTCACGCCGGTTGGGGCTGGGTTGCGAAAACGGACTTCGAGTTGTGCTGTTACCGCTGGCTGATCAAAGGTACTTATCCCGACATGGGTAATCGCTTCATCTAACAAAGTGCTGAGAATACCACCATGTAGGATGTTTGCCCAACCTTGCAAGTGTTCGGCGGGTGTACATTCAATACGCACGAATGCCCCGCCATTCTCAATTTCAGGTTTTACCTGAAAGCCGAATGGGTTTTTCATGCCACAAACGAAGCAGTTATCGTTATTTTCAATCGCCATTTTCACTTCCTGACTCAGCGAGCATTGCGAGGCTCCGTGCTAATTTTTCTTGTTCTGTTAGTAGCCGCTCAAGTTGTGCTTTCTTTTGTGCGACAACCTTTTCAGGCGCACGCTGGATGAAATTCGGATTATCTAAAGTCTTCTGCGCTGCTGTAACGTCTTTCTCTGCTTGTTGGTGCCGTTTGCTGAGTCTCGCGTGTTCAGTTTCCAGATCAATTATATCGGCAAGCGGGATATAGATAGCGAGTTCACCGATAACGGCTTCTGCCGAAGCACGAGGTTTTGGCAGCGAGTCGGCAATCGTGATGTCTGCGACCCTTGTGAACGCTGGCAGATACTGTGCCAGATATGTTTCGAGCCGTTCACGCACTTCAGCATTTGGCGATTGGATGTGAACCTCCACTGATGCGCCGATGGGAACATTCAACTCGCCTCGAATGCTGCGGACGTTTTCAATGACTCCCATGAGCGTTGCCATAGTGTCTTCTGCTTTCGGATTTTCGCCCGTTGGCTCTGGCCATGAGGCAACTGTTACCGAACCTTTTTCGGAGGATTCGTTGTTGCTGCCATGCGGAAGTTGTTGCCAAATTTCTTCAGTCAAGAAAGGCATCACGGGATGAAGCAATCGCATTGTCTGCTCCAGCACATCTGCTGCTACCCAAAGTGCCTCTGGTTCATTTTGTGAGATCCGCTGTTTGACAAATTCCAGGTACCAATCGCAGAATTCATGCCAGAGAAAGGAATAGAGTATTTGTGCTGCTTCATAGAAACGGAAGTTCTCGAAGGCATCTGTCGTTGTTGTAACGGTGTGGCTAAAACGACTCCGTATCCAAGCAACTTCTAACGTTTCCTCCTCGCTTTTCACTGCATCTCTTTTTGTTGGAACAGGATGTTTCTCTAAATTCATCAAAATGAACCGAGCAGCGTTCCAGATTTTATTGGCAAATCGCTTACCTGCCTCAATTTGTGGTTCTGGGAGCGGGACGTAAGGAATTGGGGTACTCGCATTGACGAGTGCGAAGCGGAATGCGTCCGTTCCATAGGTAGCAATTGTCTCTAACGGATCGATGCTGTTTCCCTTCGATTTGCTCATTTTCTGTCCCTTTTCGTCGGCAACAAGCCCATGCAAGTAGACTGTGCGGAACGGCACTTCGTTCATACACCCTAATCCGAGCATAATCATTCTCGCTACCCAGAAGAAGAGAATGTCCCAGCCGCTTACAAGGACAGAAGTCGGATAGAAAGTCTTCAGTTCTTCCGTTTTCTCTGGCCAGCCCATGGTGGAGAAGGGCCACAGCCCCGAGCTGAACCATGTGTCTAGAACGTCTTCTTCTTGACGAAAATCGGAGGCACCACATTTACATTGTGCAGGCGTTTCCATAGCAGCGGTGACTGCTTCACATGCGTTGCAATACCATATCGGAAGCCTATGTCCCCACCACCGTTGGCGTGAAATCGGCCAAGGTTCGATGTTTTCCATCCAGTGATAAAAGCGAGTCGTTTCCCGTTCTGGGATGAACTGTACTTCGCCTTTTTGAGTCGCTTCTATGGCGCGTTGCGCGAGTGGACGAACATTCATGAACCATTGCGGTGATATGGCAGGTTCAACAACCGTACCACACCGGTCGTGATGTCCAACGGCGTGCCGATGCGGTACAATTTTAACGAGATAATCCAAGTTCTGCAAATCTTCCACGACCCGCTCACGGCAATCCGATCGGGGCAACCCCACATATTTTTCAGGTGCGTTTTCGTTTATGTAACCATCTTGTGTGAAAATAGTGAGTTGTTCAAGATCGTGCCGTAAACCGATTTCATAGTCATTGGTATCGTGTGCGGGTGTAACTTTCAAAGCACCCGTCCCAAATTCTCTATCCACATATTCGTCGGAGATTATCGGAATTTCTCTGTCGCAGAGCGGTAGGTGTGCTGTTTTTCCGATGAGATGTTGATAACGTTCGTCTTCGGGATGCACAGCAACGGCAGTATCTCCTAACATTGTTTCTGGACGCGTTGTGGCAATTTCAAGCACGATGTCGCTGTCCTTAATCGGGTAGTGGATGTGATAAAAGTTTCCATCTATCTCAATCGGTTCAACTTCAAGGTTACTCAAAACAGTCTTGCAGTGTGGACACCAATTTGCCATATAGGTATCGCGATAGATGAGTCCTTGATTGTAGAGTTTAACGAAGGCGGTCCTAACGGCTTTCGACAGACCTTCATCGAGTGTGAAACGCTCGCGTTCCCAATCACAGGAGCATCCGAGTTGCTGGAGTTGCGAGACGATGTAGTCAGCAGATTCATCTTTCCACTGCCACATGCGTTCGTTAAATTTTTCGCGTCCCAGATCGGTCTTACTGGTACCTTCTTCAGCGAGTTTCCGCTCCATGATAAGTTCGGTGACAATACCGGCGTGATCGGTACCGGGCATCCAGAGTGTGTTATAACCTTGCATGCGTCGCCATCGAATCAGACAATCTTGGAGTGTGTTGTCGAGTGCGTGCCCAATGTGTAAACTGCCCGTGATGTTCGGTGGAGGTATCACGATCGCATAAGGCGGTTTTTCAGAGGTTGCCTCTGCGTGAAAGTAACCGTTTTCTTGCCAAAGTTTGTACCATTTCCCCTCAATTTCCTGAGGGGCGTAAATTTTTGGAAGATTTGTCATATTTATAGTTGTCAGTTATCAGTTGTCGGTTAAGAGGTTTTCGTTTAAGGA
>CAZGAW010000048.1:15511-34909 GCA_964523645.1 uncultured bacterium
TTAAGAGGTTTTCGTTTAAGGACGGTCACCTCTTGTAAGTGATAACCGATAACCATACCTCATATTTATAGTTGTCAGTTATCAGTTGTCGGTTAAGAGGTTTTCGTTTAAGGACGGTCACCTCTTGTAAGTGATAACCGATAACCAATAACCGTTAGGCGAAGAGGGGTTCTACCCATCCGTATGTCCCTTTTTTCATTTCATAAAGTAGATTTACCTGCCGCGTTTCGGCGTTTAAAAACAGAAGAAACTCCGAATTCGAGTCCTGAAGTTCCGTTGTGGCTTCTGCCAACGTCAGCGGTTTGGATGCAAATTTATTCTGCTTTGACACGACAACGGGGGTATCAATCCCTTCGATTTCCGGTGATGTTTCTGCCGTGTCTGGATTGAGGCGTGCCACGACCTCTCGATGGGGGACAACCTGTCGCCGATCTTTTACTCTGTCCCTATAACGCCGAATTTGACTGATAATTTTATCTGTGGCGGTGTCCAGTGCGGACAGAATCTCATGCGTCTCACTTTTCGCGTAAAATGACACGCGTGGTGCTGTCACTATCATCTCGGCATCAAACCGGTTTTTCTCAGATTTGAGAACAACATTTAACTCATCCATCCCATCGAAACGCGCCGAAATTTTATCAGCACGTTTAAGGATATATGCGTGAATATCATCAGTAATTTTTAAATTATGTCCAGAATACGTTACTTTCATTTCGATCCTCCTATTTTTTATTTAATAGTTCCAAAGGTGTCCACTTCTTTATTACGAATTCGAGATTAATTAACGCGAGAACCCTCATAGGTAGCAGATCGTTCACGTGATGTCGGAATGCCCAATTCATCGCGATATTTCTGCACGGTTCGCCTCGCGAGCAAGATACCTTTCGCTTTCAAGGCGTTACTGATTGCTTGGTCGCTGAGAGGTTTCGAGGATGCCTCGGCATCAACCATCTCTTGAATGAGATTTTTCACCTGTTTCGCGGAGACGGCTTCTCCTTGCGTCGTGTTTAGTTCGTTACTGAAAAAGAACCGAAGCGGATACATACCGTGTGGGGTTTGCACATATTTATTGCTTGTCACTCGACTGACGGTTGATTCGTGGATGCCTATTTTTTCAGCGATTGTTCGCAAGGTCAGAGGTTTAATACTTTTAGCACCTTGTGTTAGAAATTCCGTTTGCACCTCAAAGATCGCTTCGGTGACCCTGGCGATTGTGCTGCCGCGTTGTGAGAGGCTGCTCAGCAAATTCGTCGCATCACGATACCGTTTTTCTATCCATTCTTTTGCATCAGCATCTAAGGTATCTTGGTGATTTCGCATCAGATTTAGATAATAGGGGTTCATCTGTAAGCGTGGTATGTAATTGTCTACGGAAATTGCTTGATATTTTCCGTTAAGGTACTGAATCTCTACATCAGGTGTAATGGTTTCCGAGACGGAAGATTTTTTGAGTGATTGAGTTGTTGGGTCTGTGAAGTAGCGCCCCGGATGCGGTGATAGCCTTCCTATCCACTTAGTAACTGTATCAATCATTGTAACGTCAATTTTCAGTGTCTCTGCGATGCAATCCCATTGTTGATTCAGAAAATCATCGAAATGATTTTCGATGATTTTTTGCGCAAGGCACTGCACGGATGTGTTTTTATATTGAGGATTCGCATACTGTGCTTCATATTCTGCTGACGGTGTTGCACTATTCTCTTCCTTAGGTATCACATTAGAAATCTGTGAATTCCCTTCTGCGTCCATTCCGTTTTCTGATTTATGATTGCGAATCTGAATAAGGAGTGCCTCTCTTATGTCTCGATGTGCTATTCCGAGGGGTTCAAAATTATCTTGTATCTTACGGAGTACGGCTTCAACGAGTGATAGGTCACAACCAACTGCTTCGGCGATATCTTCTAACGTAAGTTGGTAAAAGTTAAGTACTGGCTTATGGCTGGTTGGCATATATTCATATAGAATGGTATATGTTTTTTGGTTGTCTGTGTCGTTAATTTTCCATGCGCGATTTACATATACGCCCCCATTTTTCGTGGAAGAAGGCATTATATCTTTTGCAACAATTGTGGCGGTTTCTGAAAATTGGATATTGTGATTACCCGTTATCGTTTGTAAATGTTTCTGAATAAAAATGTGCAGTTCTACTGAAAGGTATGCTCTCTCCAGTTCTGGTAGGAATTCACACGGAATTTGAAATAGTTTGAGTTCTAAGCGTCCATCGTCATTTAGATTTCCGAGAATCTGCGCGCCGATGTCCCGTTCCATATCCGATGTTATAATGTTCGGGAATGCGAGTCCCAATTGCTCGGCAAGATGCTCGTGCAGTGAGCGTTCGTAGACCAAATCCGGTTGTAATTCGTCAGTGTCCGAGTATCTGGAATTTGTTCGTTCACTAATGGATACGCGGTCCTCAAAGGCGGTTTCCCAGTCGATATCAATAGAGGTATCTTCCCTATCAATATTTTCTTCTGATTCGTTCCATTCAAGTACTGGATCTTGTTCTTCGGTGGGGCGTGCTGTCTCGTCCTCTTCTTCGAGTTCTAAGAATGGGTTCTGCTCGAGTTCTTGGGCGATAAGTTGGGTCAGTTCCTGCAGCGGCATATTTAGCACTTTAAGCGCCTGCTGTAACCTCGGTGTAATGGATGTCTTCTGTGTTAGTTGGGGTGTTTGGGTAAGTTGCGCTTTATACATTTATCATGTCTCATTTTATTAGCTATCGGCTGTCAGCTGCCAGCCGTCAGTAAAGCGATTTCTGGTGAAATTACACGCGCTTTCTGATTGCTGATTGCTGATTGCTGATTGCTATTCCACCCGATAGGAGAAATTGTGCCCAAAATAGAGATCTCTTGCAGTTTCATTGTTGATGAGTTCGGTGGGGGTTCCAGCGAGTGTAATTTTCCCATCAACGATGATGTATGCCCTGTCAACGATGTCAAGTGTTTCAGCAGCGTTATGATCTGTAATGAGTACACCTAAGTTGCGGTCACGCAAATGCGCGATGAGCTGCTTAATGTCAGCGACAGCAATTGGATCTATTCCAGAGAGCGGTTCATCCAGCAGTATGAAATTAGGTTGTGCTGCAAGAGCCCGTGCTATCTCTGCTCGGCGACACTCGCCTCCTGAGAGCGTATATGCCTTGCGTGGTAAAAGGTTTGAAATGCCGAGTTCATCTGTCAATTCACGGATACGTGGTTCACGTTCCGGTTTTGGTATCCTTTGTACTTCAAGGATTGCTTCAATGTTCTGTTGAACCGTCAGTTTACGGAAGATCGATGTTTCTTGTGCGAGATAACCGATGCCAAGTCTTGCGCGTTTGTACATTGGATAAAAGGTGATGTCCCTATCGGCGTAGGTAATTCTACCAGCATTCGGACGAATTAAACCTACCATCATATAAAATGTCGTCGATTTTCCGGCACCATTGGGACCAAGTAGCCCAACGATTTCACCTTGTTGTACCGATACGCTTACCTCGTTAACAACGATGGGACCGCTTCGTGTATAGCGTTTTATGAGTCTGTGTGCTTGTAGTTCTGTTGCCATGTTTTTTTGATAGTTATCGGTTATCAGTTTTAATAGTTGTCAGTTTTCAGTTTTCAGTTTTCAGTCACAAGAGGTCTTCGGTAACAATGCACCCTTTAGGGGTTCGGAAACCTCAAAGAAATCCACAGAAACACCCAAGCAAAACCCCCCGTACGGAATATTCTAAACTGAGGAAGATTGTTACCAAAACCCCTCTTAACCGACAGCTGACGACTGAAAACCATTCCTCATATCTTAATTGTCTTCAGATTCTTCCGTTTCGGAGGTTGAATCTATGTCATCAAGGTTTCCGGTATCCGCCGCATCAGTTTCTTCTTCTGAATCCGCACCTTCAGCGTTTCCGGCATCTACATCAGATTGCTCTTCTACGTCACCATCAATATTATCAGTTTCAGTGTCTGTGTCCTTTTGATCTGGAGCTTCTGTCTCCTGAGGCACCGGTGAGGAAGTTTGTTCTTCGCCAGAGTCTGCCTCGCTTTCGGTGTTCTCATCTTCCTCTGGAGTTATGGGTGCTGCCTGTGTAACGGTAACCTTAAATTTTACATCACCTTCGGCGGTCTGTTTTCCAGTCACCCGATTAAAAGTAAAGAATTTGGTTTCGAGCCGATCCTTGTTTTGTAAGACAACGACGTTCTCTTTAAGGATAATAGTACTGGTAAGGTTGTCCATAATAGCGTGGTCGCAAGTAGCAAAGATCTCTTGGTCTCGGATTTCTACATTCCCTTCAGCGACAATTTCTTTTGTTGTACCGGTTTCTAAGTCGCGCTTGAGGGTGATTTTATCAGCATTGAGATACCCGATTTCAATGCCTTGCTCATTACGCCGGACGGTTTTGGCTTCATCAATAAGGATCGTTATGCCTTCCTGCTCATAGCTTTCCATCCTTTTCGAGGTACCGGTAATTATTTCTTTGGTCATTTCTGCTGTAGCATCTGTATTTTCAGCAGTGGCAGCTTCTTGTCCGGTATCCTCCGTCGTTTGAATTTCCGCCGTGTTGGTGGCTGAGGGAGGTTCTGCTGTTTCTGTGTCCTCTGCTCCGAGCGTTAAGGAGATAAGGCAAACGAACAGGGTTAGGCAACCGGTGGGCACACAAAAATTACAAAATTTGCGAAATTGAGATCTGTATTTGCTTCTATTCTGGTTCGATTGAGGTTTTCTGATTTTCATGCGTTTTCTCATCTGTTGAGTGAAGTTTGAATTGATTGTCTTTCATTTTTACGGTTTTGAGTGTTGGATTAGCGAACATTTCTATTCCAACCCATGTGGAATCTCCACGTACAAGTGTGACTTCGTCGGGGCCGTACAACCTGCCAGCAAGGTTTTGCCAATGAAGGATCTCACTATATAAAGTGCCGTCTTCGCTAACGCCGACGACGTTTCCCGAGAGATGGAGGTTGTCTTTCTCGCTTCCCGTGAGAAACTGTTTGCCTTTCTGACTGTTTAAGGTAATTGAAACAGTGCCGTCTTCAAAAATCTGAACAGTCGGATTTTCCACTTCAATATAACTTCCGTGAAATGTTGAGGTATCTCCGACAAGGGTCCATTTGAGGACTCCTGCTTCAGTGTGTTGTGTAGAAAACCCATCCACTTTCTGTGTTGGGACAGTTTCCACAGGTTCGTCAGTTGCGCTGACCGGTGTCTCTGTATTTTTACAACAAATTACGCAAAGTAACAGACAGAGATACAACGGTGTAACGATCTGTACGGGTTGGGTAACCCAACTGCTAAGGTTGTGTTTTCCACCGCCGATGCATCCAAATCCATTGTGTAGGGTGTCGGCGGATGTAGGATTCGATAATTTTCGTAAATTTCTGCGTATTAGTAACAAGGTCTTTCTCTTTTGCATGTGTCCGTTTCAACGTCAAAGGCGGTTCAATAATTGCGCGGTGTGACCCATCGGATTGACGGATAATGAACGTTGGTAGTATGGCTGCACCTGTTTTGAGCGCAATAGCGACTGGACCGTAGGGTGTATAGGCATGCCTGCCGAAAAAGTCAACAAAAACGCCGCTCACGGTTGTGTCTATGTCGGCGACAATACCGAGCAGCTCATTGCGTTTGAGACACCGAAGCGCGTGGCGCATACCTGTATCTCGGTCAATCGTTGCATATCCTGCCTTCTCTCGGTAACTGGAAACTAAAGCGTTTAAACGGGGGGAACGCAATTCACGAACAAAAGGCGTGAGCGGCGCAATCGTCGTAGAAATGCTGGCAGCGAGAAGTTCCCAATTCCCAAAATGACCCGTTAAAATAATCGCTCCTTTCCCATGTGCCAGAGCCTGCTCTACATGCTCAATTCCTTCAAAAGTGACATATTGTTGAATCTGCTTCCTATTCAAGCGAGGGAACTGCATGAACTCTACCGCAGTCTTGCCTAAGTTTTCAAAGCATCGCTTCGCGATTGTTTTGATTTGACGTTCATCTGCAAGCGTCAAGCTGCCCCGTAAGTGTTCACACGCTAATTCCCGCTGCTGTGATGCCAGATAGTATACAAGGGCACCCAACCAGCCACCTATAGCCAATGTCACCGAACGCGGCAGCCGAGATACACAGAATCCGATTGATTTGGCAGCAAACTCATAACACCAGTCTTTCATTAGTTAAATAGTATACTAAATTTCTCGTGAAATTACAAAGAAAAATATAAAGCAACACAAATCCTGTCGTGTGTATAGCAGAATTTGTTACTCTGTTGCATTGCAGGTAGGTTTTCTTTATTTTTTGGAATGTCTTTCGTCCTTAAAATCTATGGAGGTGCAAAGTGCTGAGGCTCGTGTCCGGATCTCGTACGGATAAAATGTCCTTTGCGTTTCATCTGGATTTGTGGTAAGTTATAGGGCAGGAAATCCCTATGCATAACCCGCAAGATATCAATAAGCAGATTTATCGACTCGCACTTCCCAATATCATTAGTAATTTCTCCATCCCTCTTTTAGGTGCGGTGGATACTGCCTTGATGGGACGATTGGAATCCGAGTATTATCTCGGAGCGGTTGGCATCGGTGGCGTTATCTTCAGTTTTATCTATTGGGGATTTGGGTTTCTCCGGATGGCAACAACAGGATTGACAGCACAAGCCTTTGGAGAAAAAAACCTCCGAGAATGTGGACGTTTGCTGCTAAGAGCGATATGCATCGGTATCACGTCAAGTCTATTGCTCCTTATCTTCCAGTGGCAGCTAATTGCGCTCAGTTTCCGTCTCATTGATGCGAGCCCTGATGTGGAGCATCTCGCCCGCATCTATTTCCATATCCGTATCTATGCTGCGCCTGCAACATTGTGCTTGCACGCCTTTCACGGTGTCTTTTTGGGGGTACAGAACGCCCGCTATCCGCTGATATTGACGATTATCGTGAACCTCGTCAATATCGTCTTAAATCTGGTATTCGTGCGGCTACTCGACATGAAGGTAGAGGGGGTCGCTTTAGCGACTGTCATTGCGCAGTATATCGGATTATTTGTGGCGGTTCTACTCTTTTCGAGATACTATCGCGGTATTTTGCCAAAATGGAATTTACGGGAAATCTTAGCATTTTCCCAACTAAAGCACTTCCTCAGTATCAGTGGTGACATTTTCATTAGAACCTGTTGTCTGGTATTCAGTCACGCCTATTTCACCGCAAAATCCGCTGCTTTGAGTGATACTGTGCTTGCAATTAACACAATCCTGCTCCAGTTTATCAATCTTATGTCTTATGCGATTGACGGATTTGCTTTTGCAGCGGAGAGCATGGTTGGCAGGTATAAAGGCGCGCGGGATCTGCTAAATCTTAAACAGACAACCCGTCAGATCTTCCTTTGGGCGTTTTTGTTCAGTGGTGTAATTACGCTAATTCTTATGTTTTTAGGAGAACGGATGTTGCATCTGTTTACAAATCAGGCGCCCCTTATTGAAGGGGCAAAGCCTTATCTGGTCTGGATAATTGTTGCCCCTGTTATTAATGTTGCCGCGTACATTTGGGATGGCGTATTTCTGGGGGCAACTGCTTCGGGAGCGTTGCGGAACTCTGTGATTGTGTCAACCTTATTCTATTTTAGTGCTCTCTACCTGTTGATGCCTTTTGGGAATCATGGATTGTGGGGCGCGTTGACGCTGCTTTTGGTTGCCCGTGGTGTGTCGTTGACGGTGTTGGCACCGAAGTATTTTTTCCGATGACGCGGATGACGCGGATTTTTTAGGTCTGAATAAACGGTGGCACTTCAAATTAATTGGACATCCTCATATTTCTCTGATAAAATACATCATAAAAAGGAGATATATCATGAGATATAGATTAACACTCTTATGCAAGGAACAGCAAGAGGGCGGCTATACTATAACCTGTCGTGAATTACCGGAATTGATAACAGAATGTGATTCATTAGATGAACTCAGGGATAATGTTGAGGATGCTCTTATTGCTGTTATTGAATTATATGAATATTCGGGCAATCCATTACCTAAAAATATTTTGTTTATGGATGATTCTAATGAAGAACATCAATTATTAGAAATGGTTATCCCTTTTAATGAATTACCGCAAAGTAACACAGAGACTCAAGCAGCTGGGGTGTGAGGAAATACCTACAAAAAAATCAGGGTCTCATCGCTCACGGTTTAATCCGTCTACGAATGGGAAAACGACTATTCCTGATTGGGGTAGCAAAGATTTAAAAACAGGCACACTTTGCAATGCTATCAGGCAATTAGGAATTGATTACAAAAAATCTTTGGACCAATAGAGTAGCATGAACGCGGATCGCCCACTGCTGGGCTATTGCGGCTGTTTTGTATGCGCCTTAGCATTTTCAGGTCTGGATGCTGATGCAGGTACCTCTTTTTGCGGAGCGTTCTGAAGGAGAATCCGATGGCGAAACGAAAACGAAGAAACTTCACCGCTGAGTTTAAGGCGAAAGTTGTGCTTGAGGCACTCAGTGCTGAAAGTTCCCAAGCGGAAGTGTGTCGGCGACATAACCTCAGCGAAGAACAACTTTCAAAATGGAAACGTCAACTCCTTGAAAATGCTGCGTCCCTTTTTGAATCAAGCGGTAAGTCCTCCAAGGCGGCTACAGAGCGGATTGCTCAACTGGAACAACACGTTGGGAGGTTGAGCGTGGCACTTGACATCCAAAAGAAAGCCTTGGCGTTGTTGAGTGAAACGGGTCGGAAAGACGAGAAATAGTTGAGGTCTCTCGAGGCGATCAGGTCTGGGTGGGCGATATTACCTACGTCCGACTCAAAAAACACTTTGTCTATGCGGTGTGTGAACTGTTCTGGAGGCACTTTTCGTCTGAATCGCGGATTACACGGATGACGCGGATGACGCGGATTTTGGGTTTTCTGTGTGTGCAACGTCTCTGGTTAGATATTGAGGGTTCATTGTTCTCTATGCTTGGGATCGGTTCACTTCAAAGGCTCGGGTTTCAAAGAGAAGCATAAACATAGAGAATGATTGGGTTTTGAACGGTTTTGATAAGCGATTTCCGAAATACTTACTCTAAAATTTCGGAGGAGGAAGAGGGCTATTGAAATTATGCCGAGGAAACATTAACTTTCACGGAGGCTTCACGGAGGTTTTTATGAGCATAGGCGGGCCGTGGGTTCCCGAGATTCAATATTCCACGTTTCCGTGAAAAAACAGATGTGAAATTATATTTATCATATCGTATCACGGATTACACAGATTGCGCGGGTTTACTGAAAAAATACCCAAGCGATCGCTGCATTGTAGTCCGCTTGCGTTAGAAAAACTGCTGGTTCTGTTTCAGAAGGCTCTCTATTCAGCAGCCTCTGCGTAAGCTCATCGTCATTTTCGTCTTGGTCTCCACTCCCGAGAAAGAATGACATCAGGTATGACGGTGTGTCATGTTCCCGTAACATCATTTCCTGTAACTCACGTTTGCTGAGTGCAGTCGAAACATGTCCATTCAGCGGGGAGCCTTCCGGCACTGTATAAACGAAGCCTTGATTCATTGCTTGCGCGATTTTCCATTGGTGTTTGCGTTCTTCCTCGTTAAGAATTACGCCTTCTTGCCAGTAGTGGGCGAATTGCGGGTTCATTTTACTCCTTTCTTGATGGGTTGCTGTCCTGTCTATTTCTCAAGTAAAATTTTAGTTAGTCGTTATTTCGCGAGAAACCGTGCGACTTATGGTCATGGAATTTCCTTCAGTCTTACTGAGGACAGGGAGTGTCTCGGTTTTAAGATCAAGGCATTCACCCGGAAGTGGAAGCATATCCTCGGGGACTTGATTTGCTTCAACGGATTCAACCTCTGGTGAAGTAAAGGTGTCATAAGGAAACCTTACCTGAAATAAACGACTACCTTCAGGATCCGCGAATGCGTCGTGAAGGTCGATTGCACCGGAACGAACGAGGTTGAGACGTTCAACGGAAACTTCTGCATAAAGCCAAGTTTCATATTGATCGTTTTCATCTGCAGCGACAACAAGGTAGAGATGATCCGCAGCATTTTTGCAGGAGAACAGAACAGGTTGATCGTAGTATGCGTAGGTCTCTACAATTTCGAGTCTGCCTAAACTTGGAATATTGAGTGTATCAAACATATTTGCCCCTTTTTTTATCTGCTATTACGTTCGCTTATGGACGTTAAAAATAACCCATGGCTCTGCTCCAATAGGGATCCACCATGTATGATGTGATTTAAATCTTGATGACGGCGTATGTTGAATCATGCCAAGCGTTGGATTGAGTTCGCCTTCAGCAATTTGTCTGTTTTTGAATTTTCTGACTCTTTTTTCAGTCGCTCGCTATCTCGTAGGTCTGTGTGGACAGAGAGTCCACATCCTATACAGGTTCTGGTGTTTGGTTCATTCTCAAATCCTTGCGGATTTTCCTCAAAAAGTGATTTGAAACCTTCTGCTTGTGGTGGATCCCTTCGCACAAGACGGTAAACTTTACCAGAAGCGGGTTTGGCTTCCACAGGTGGACAGTTCACCGGATAAAAGTGTGGCCATTCCAATTCGGTGTTCCTTCATTTTCCATGCGATTGCTTGCCGAGCGTTATGCTTACTTCTTTACACTTAGGAAAATTATACTGTACTTTTGGTTAGAAAACAAATAAATTTCTGGACAGATTTTGTACTACCATCGGTTTTTTAGGCCACTCTCTAAACCAACTATAGTTTGGACAATTCTTCTGTAGCATAAACTGTTAGTCTGTGCGATGCCTCCCCGCCTTTATGCTATTTTTCCCCAAGCTTCAGACAAAAACCTAACTCACAAAAAAATAAACGCAGGGCCCCTAAAGAGCAGCCCCATAGGGGCGAAATGTCTATAGAAACGGTGTTCCCCGCGGGGCTAAGCCCCGTAGGGGCGAAATGTGTATCCCATTAAAAATTGTCCAAAGTTTAGTAAACCAAGATTGTGATATAATACAATCTCACTGAAAGGAGTCTCTGATGGCGAAACGAAGAAGATTCACCCCTGAGTTTAAAGCGCCAGTTGTGCTTGAGGCACTCAGTGCTGAAACTTCCCAAGCGGAAGTGTGTCGGCGACATAACATCAAGGAAGAACAACTTTCAAAATGGAAACGTCAACTCCTTGAAAATGCCGCGTCCCTTTTTGAATCAAGCGGTAAGCCCTCCAAGGCGGCTACGGCGCGGATCGCTCAACTGGAACAACACGTTGGGAGGTTGCGCGTGGCACTTGACATGCAAAAGAAAGCCCTGACGTGGTTGAGTGAAACGGGTCGGAAAGACGAGAAATAGTTGAGGTGTTAACGCCCGCATTCGGCGTTAGGGTATTTGACACCTATGGAATTCGAGCAGCAAAACTTGGATTTAACTTTACGAAATTGTGGGGTAAATAAACGTTGGCACTTGATTTGTCCTGTACTTGACGCGAGATGAACGAAGGAGCGTAAAAAGGAAAGTTTGTAAATTTTTGCTTTTTGTGCTACACTCTTCTAACCAGCTTGGGTGGCACTGCTACGAAACGGAATCCTTTCCGTTTTCTGCCACCCTTCCACTAAAAAATAAAAGAATACACGGCAGCAGTGTTGACCCAAATAATTTGCAATTTCCCTTCTTTTGTGTTATATTATAATTACTTCAGGTAGCACTATACGGATCAGTTCCCGCTGATTCTGCCACCTTCCCACCGTAGCAGGGGGGATGAATAAACTGGCTGGAAAATCCTGAAAAATATTAAATAAATGCCTTTGCAACGCACATTGCTAACCCGATTGTCGGCGGGGCAGAATAGTTTTTAACAACATTGCTAAAATTATGCTTAGCGATGCAGGCTTACTACTTTGGTGCGCTTGGTTTACTATTGCATAAGCGTTTCATAATCCTATTGGAGGTATAGATAAATGGCTAAACACCATTATGTTTCAAAATTTTACTATAAGAACTTCGCTTATAGCAAAGAGGAGCCGTTAGTCTACACAATGAACAAGGAAGGCGAAATCGGTAACAGGCGAAAATCAGTAAGCCAGATTGGTTATGAAGCAGACTACAACACACCTGAGCAAGAGCAAGAACAAAGTCGACTTGAAACATGGTATGCAGAAGTATTAAGGGAATTTATCAAAAATCCGGACCCTGGAAATTCTGATCTTTCCCGAGATTTGGTGGACTTTGTTAGTTTTCTTATGGGTAATAACATTGACACGAGAAAGAAACTGGATGAGGGATTCAGTAAGATGGAATTGAAGATAAAAGAAGCTCCGGGTGATCACAATATATCGACACATAGAGGGCATAAAGGACGATATGATTGGAGTGAAGCTTTCGCGGAGGCTGTTTTTGAAGAGTTCCGCGGTTGGCAGATCTTTCCATGTGAAGTGAACGCCGAGGCAATAAACGACAGATTTTTCATTACCAGTGACAATCCTGTCAGTATATTTGACCCTGAGGATATAAGAATTCCAGTACCTATTACGACTACATGGAGAGATCCAAAGATCACAGATGTTGGTGATGAAAGTATCCGAACTTCAGATGGGAGATTATCTAGGGATCTGCAATTACGAATGTCCCTTGAAAGTGTTTCTTTTGGACGGGATGTTGCAATGATTTTTCCAGCAACTCCTGGTTTATGTCTGGTAGGTTTCTCTGATAGTGTGAGAGCGGCGAGATTCGCAGAAAATCCGAAAAGAGGCTTAGATGCTTTGTCTTTTATGAATGTCATTACGTTCTGTCACTGCAATAAAGAGGTTTATTCATATACCGATGGTTTTTTAAGTAAGACAAGGAATGACAGAAATAACTTCTTTGAGTTCTGTGAGCGTAGAGGTTTTTCGCCATCTTGTGATAGAGCTTTTCGGTAAAATAAATCAACGTAGTTTAGCGAGATAGCAGTTACTCTGTGGATTTTACAATCAAAGTTGAATAGGATATTCTCTGTCAAACCCTGCGCGCATTTTGAAAAAAGACGGGAATGATTCTTCCCGTTCTTAATAGGAAGGATATATGAAAATAAAATCGATTAAACTGAAAGGTTTTAGGCGTTTCAAAAATTTAACGATAAAAGATATACCTGAGGAAGCACGTCTCGTCGTGATGATAGGTCCAAATGGAAGCGGAAAGTCTTCGGTATTTGACGCGCTACTTAGACTTAGGTGTGTATCAGGAGTTATTCTCCGTTCGGTTCCGGACTCCTACCTTATCAAGTTTGACTTATCGGAAGAGGTCTTTGAAGAACCAGAGGTAGAATTTCATACAGCCTCCCCTAACGACCCAGATGCTTGGAAAAGAAGCGTACATGTGCGTTCTGCTTATAGGAATGATTCGGGTAGCAGTTCAAACTTTTTACATAAAACTCAACCCCTGATAGAGCAACTTAGATTCCAGCGATTGGCAGAAAATGATCAAGCCGTAGCATCAAACTACGATCGGATATTAAGCCCGTGGGTAGAACGTATTTCAGCAAGAAAAAAAAATGGAGAAACAGCAGATGAAATTGAACATGATCTTTATGGGGAATTGCAAGAGGCAATACGGGAATTATTTAAGGACCCACCATTAACTTTAATCGGTTTGGGTGATCCGAAAAATGGAAAAATTTTTGAATTTGACAAAGGGACAAGTCAAGGGTTTTCATATGAGAATCTGTCCAGTGGAGAAAAAGCAGCCTTAGATTTGATTTTGGATATAATAGTTGCCAAGTTAGAGTTCAACGATACAGTGTTTTGCCTTGACGAGCCGGAAGCACATATGCACACGAAACTTCAAGGTCCACTTCTTGAGCAACTTTATAAGCTGATTCCTGACAATTCTCAACTTTGGATTGCCACGCACTCCGTCGGCATGGTTCGCAAGGCACAAGACCTTTGGCGCGAGAACCGGGATTCAGTCGTGTTTCTTGATTTTGGTAGAGAAGATCTCGACTTCGACTACAAAGCGACAATCACGCATACTTTACCAAACCCAGATTTATGGGCGCGAACCTACGAGATTGCTCTCGGCGACCTTGCCAAATTGGTGGCACCCAAGCGGATTGTTCTCTGTGAAAGCACAAATTTTGACGCTGATTGCTATAATAAAATCTTTGGGGTTGATTACCCTGAGACACGGTTTATCTCTATAGGTAATTGCGAAGATGTGGAAAAGGCTGACACACATTTGATTCCTGTTATTCAGGCAGTCGCAGAGGGGGCAAAAATCCTCAGACTCAGAGACAGAGACGATGCAGATGAGGCGGAAATCGAAGAAAACAAGGAAAAGGGAATTAGGACTTTGTCACGCCGAAACATTGAGAGTTACCTTCTTGATGATGAAGTGCTAACTAAATTCTGTGGGGACCATAAGCTGTCTAATAAACTTCAGGACTTACTTGATGTAAAACAGAAGGCTCTAACAGACAGTATAGCGCAAGGTAAACCTCCTGACGATCTAAAACCCACTGCTCAAAAAGTGCATATCACCGCCAGAAATGCCTTGCGTCCATTTCCAATTGGTAATAGAAGCAGAGGTTTCATGAAAAATCATCTTGCGCCATGCATTCAACCCGATATGCTTATTTATGATGAACTTTACGATGCTATCTTCGGCGAGTGACTTATTGGTTGATGTGGATATAAGAACTGGACTGGAAAACCAAGGTGAACACGCTATATTACGTATACTGCAGGCGGTGAGTTTTGCTGCCAGAAGGATAAGTAAAAAACAATATGGAATATGAAATTTATTCAAAACGTCAGCAGCGAATGCAAAGCGAAAACCCCGACACTTACCAGGACGAAACCATCCCCGACGAATTGCGGGTTCAGATTTTCTACATCTGGGAGAAGGTGTGGGAAACAGCCTATGAGAATGATTTTGGGGAGCTTCAGTTAAGTGAACTTGCTATGGATGCATATAGGTCAATTGAAACCACGCTGCGCGAGGAGTATGGTGTACTATCGCTTGATGGAATTGACGATTCCGGTGAGGACAGATACGGTTTCTATTGGACTGTACGTGATTTCCTTCTTAAAACAGAGGATACAGACAAAGTAATTGATGTAATTGAGATTTCATTTCGATATATAGATCAAGTGATTCGTGATAAGTTTTATGTGCCTAACAATGATGGACTCGATGAGATATTTGGGCCCCGTCATCGTGATATTTCATATGATGGGATTCTACCGGACGAAGCAATTGATCAGCTAAACCGGCGGTTCCGCCAGCATAGCGTGGGGTATCAGTATGAATCTGGTCAAATAATGAAAGTGAATTCTCAATACATGCATTCTGAAGTGGTAAAGCCCGCGTTGGTTTTTCTTTCCGATCCAATATACGAGGGGGCGAATGAGGAATTCTTGAAGGCACATGAGCATTATCGGAGAAGAGATTACAAAGATTGCATGACCAACTGCCTCAAGGCATTTGAGAGCTGTCTCAAAGCGATTTGTGATGGGAGAGGGTGGTCCTACGATGATGAAAAAAGTGCTGCTAAAGATCTAATTCGGATCGTGTTCAGTCATAAATTGATTCCAACTTACATGCAATCACACTTCACAGCGTTAATAAGCACCTTGGAGTCTGGACTTCCTACTATTCGTAATCGCAAGGCAGGACACGGACAAGGGTCAAAGAAAATTGTCGTTCCAGAGTACTTAGCAGCATACGCGCTTCACCTAACTGCATCAAATATTCTCTTATTAGCAAAAACTGACGAGGATATGAAATAGAAACTATAGACAATAGACTGTGTTGAAACGCCTTGAAACCTAAAGAATTCAACAAAGTGGCTACTATTTATTGCTGATAAGGTCTTGAATTATTGGAAACCGCAAGCGAACGTGAGATGAAACGCCTTGATATGCTCGCGATCGAAATTGAAAATACCATTGTTCTTATAGGTTAAAAAGAGGTAAATTCAGTGAGAATTAAAGAACAAATCAAAAAATCTGGCTTTTTTTGGCTTCCATCTGCGGATAGTAACTCGTTTGATGCCCCGCCTGATAATGCTGTATTTGGTACACTATCAATATCAGATGGTGGCAATATCGAACTTGAACTCACCCAATCACTCGTTACCGATATACGAGAATTTAAGTTGGATGGTTTGAATCAGATACTTGGACACGTTGAAACATATGGACCGGTTACGGTTGATAGGTGCTATAGCATAACACCTAAGCATAGTTTCGTCCATGGTGCATGGATGCAATCCGAGTTAATCAAGGCAAAAAGAGTTTTAACTGGTATCCGATGTAAAGAAGATGTGCTTCCTCGTTTTAATACTGTTACCTTTTCCGTCGAAGGCATTGACGAATGGGTTGGAATTAGCGGCATCGAAGTTGATCGCCAACATGAAAACCGCGCACTCACTATATCGTATAATCTGCCAGAGGACATCCTACTTAATCTTGAAAACGATAGGCAATTGCTGATTGTTTTTACTGCGACACCCCCTGGGATCCCGGCTACTAAGAGGGCAGAGGTCAGCCAAAAGATTTACTTCAAATTAATGTCAAAAGATGCACTTGAATTAGACGAATTTATTTCTATTGCCTCAAAACTTACAGCCTTTCTATGTTTTGTCACAAATAAAATCGTCTGTTTGGAAACGATGTGGGCTACTTCTGATAATCTGCACCGATGTACTGGGGATGGTCGCACCGAACCAATTCCAGTTGGAATTTATTGCCAAACCTGGCCTTATTCTAAAGATGAGCCGGTAATCAATGAACTGGATATGCTATTTGGATTTGAAGAAAAGCAAAATCGTGTTGAAAGCCTAATTAATAAGTGGTTGCAAAATTACGAACACATTGCTCCAGCTTTCGATTTATACTTTTTGACAAAAAACGGGACACTACCTACCTTAGATTTACAATTTTTGATTTTGGCACAGGCTTTGGAAGCATTTCATGGGAGAACATCTAATGAAAAGCATAAGTTTAGAAAGAGGTTTGAAATAATGACTGAGCCCTTTGTCAACTTTATGTGTGGTGAGAGAAGACCAGGACTAATAGACAAAATTGTGAAAAAGCGCAATTACCTGACGCATCATAATCCAGATTTAGAACCAGTGGTTGCTAAAGGAGAGCTCTTGCGGGTTATCTACCGTAAAATGCAGGCACTTTTTCGACTCCAATTTCTCAAGTTAATCGGTTTTGATGAACAAGAAATTAATGAGATTGTAGATAAATGTCCATACTTCAAAGGGGAATGTAACCTATAGTTCAAATTCCGTCTGATAATAAATGTACTGCCACCGGAAATTTAGACCACTCTCTAATATAAGATTGTGCTACAATGACAATCTATTTGAAAAGGAGAATTCCGATGGCAAAACGAAGAAAAATTCACTGCTAAGTTTACAGCAGAAGTTGTGCTTGAAGCTCTTAGCGGTGAAAGTTCACAGGCGGAACTGGGTCGGTGCCATAACCTTAGCGAAAACCAAGTCTCAACGTGGAAACGGCAGTTTCTTGAAAATGCTGCATCCCTTTTTGAATCAAGCGGTAAGCCATCCAAGGAGGCTACGGAGCGGATCGCGCAACTGGAACAACACGTTGGGAGGTTGAGCGTGGCACTTGACATCCAAAAGAAAGCCTTGACATGGTTGAGTGAAACGGGTCGGAAAGACGAGAAGTAGTTGAGGTGTTAGTGCCCATATTCGGCGTTAGGGTATTTGACACATACTGAAATTTGACCAACAACACTTGTCTTAACTTTGCTAATTTTTGATCTAAATAAACGTTGGTACTTCATGTCGCTGTGCCGCCAAATCCTCATACACAATCTTGGCGATGTTGGGACCTACGGCTTGGAGTTTATCCTCCAATCCTGCCTCTTGGATACGGACAGTGGCGATGAAGGCCCCTTTGTGCAAATCAAGGGGAAACCCTTCTTCTTGTTTGACACCATCAATGGCATACCGAACACGCCCCATGAAGAGCGGACCCCGCCCCTCATAGTATTGGAGCTCTACGCCTAGAAGTTCGATAGCGTCAGTGAAGGGCACACGCCCAGCCAAATCAAGCGTCTTAAATGTAATTTTGAGATTGTTAACGTTATCAACGATGTGTTTCATGAGAGTTTCCACGCCTCATTGTTAAGATTGAAGTTGTACATTTGGATAAACGTTGAAACTGTTCTTCACACAGGTTGCGGAAATGATGCCATGTGCAAGAATTTCGGCATCTCGTAAGGCTCGGACAAGTGTCTCTAATTCAATGGTTAGGTTCGGTGTGCGCGGCGTGCCTTCACTTCCAGGCGGCTGCAGTGAAGATGGAGTCAAAAAATGCTCCATATTTCCGGGATCAGCAATCCCTATCAAGAAATCAGGTAACCCATCGTGCTGATAAGGCGGCCCCGGACTTGTCGGTGACGGTAACGTTCTTGTGACCTCCTTGACCGGATCTAGGAGTTGCAGATTAGGCGGCAGCGGCTCCTGAATTTCAATTTCATGAACATAGGCAGGATCGCTTAGGGTAGGAGTCCGCTCACTACTGGACATTGCATAGTGCCACGCCACTCCATACGAACGCGTTATAGAAATGAAAGGGCTGTTGATTGTGCCTCTTGCAATATGGTGCATTAACCGACTTGTAGTAGGTTCCATCCCGGGGGCCCTGGCAATAAAACCCTGTCTTACGGGGTCGTTATGATACCAATAAGTACCAATGCCTGCTCCTCTATAAAATATCGCCATAAACCCTCTTTTTGCGCTGTTGCTATCCTTTCTAATATTCGGATGATCGCGTTTCACTCCTTTTCAAGTAGATGGATATTATACCACAATTTTGGTTTAGAGAATGGTCTAAATTTCCTATGGCAGTAAAGCCAACTACCCTCGCTAACCCAGTTATTATCAAGTTATATATTTAATTTAAATACGTAAATGGTCTGTCATTAAGCTGTGCCAATCTTGCACTTTGAACATGTTTCACATAATCATTAAAATTTGACTTATAATTTTTTATTTCCATTTCTGCTATCCTTATGATATCCATAAGTTGGACGTGCATATTACTCAATCTGTTAGAAATAGTGGCGTTAATAGAACTCACCTGTTTAGACATTTCATTTAACAGTTGGCAAAATGTGTGCTTGCGAGAGCCGCCATTGTAATAGAACTTCAGATATTTTGATAAATGTCTCCAATGTATTAATAGTAATTCCATAACTATAATTGTACACAATGCATTAATTGCTAAATGTTTCTGGCTTATATCATCTGGTCTGGCATGGTTTGGTATGGCATCATGCAAGATTGTGGATAAAAAAGTGTGGTATAGTATCCCTATACCTTCCGTATTTAAGTCAAATTGGTACCTTGTTGAAACATAGTTCGTGGGTCTTATATAGTTCCTACTAAACTGTATTTGTATTTTGTTATTAGCCACTTTATTAACATTACTAAAGTTTGGACAATTTTTAGAATTATAATGCGCAAAAGCAGAAAAGCAGGT
>CAZGAW010000049.1:0-7626 GCA_964523645.1 uncultured bacterium
ATTACAACGGCGCGCCGACGCTATCTGTGCCGTGTGGCATGAATAGCGAAGGGCTACCCTTGAGCATTCAGTTTGTCGGAAAACACTTGACAGAACCGTTGTTATGTCAAGTCGGACACGCCTATGAGCGTGCGACACCGTGGCACAACCTTCACCCGGATGTTTAAGTAGGGGCTGGGTTACCCAGCCCCTACTTCTGTGGCAGATGATACCCTTCTTTCATCACACGGATTCTGTAGAGGCAGTTTTCTGCTGTGACATAGAGGTATCCGCTTGATTTACCGCGCCCGAAAGCGACGTTAGTAGGTTTGTCCGGGGTCCTGACGTATGCGAGTTCCTCTCCTTCAGGCGTATAGACGTGAACGCCGGGTTGCGTTTCATCGCGTATCGCGGCGTAAAGGTTCCCTTCGGCATCAACGACCATGCCGTCAGGACCGTCCTCTGGTGCGAAGTCAACAAGCGTTTTGCGGAAAGTCGCTGTGCCTTCCGGTGAGAGATCGTAGGCGAGTAGTGCCATGTTCCCTTTACGAAGTGGCACGTCATCTGGGAAGCTGTCCATTGCTCCGTTGTCATGACTGACGACATAAAGGGTCTTTTGATCTGGAGCAACCGCGACACCGTTCGGTTTACCTGCATCCGTAACAACAAGATGAATAGAGCCGTCTGGATCGATTCGATAGACACCGAAAATGGGTTGTTCAACAGGTTCATGACCGGCGTATCGGGGATCCGTAAAATAGATGCGTCCCTGTTCATCAATGGACAAGTCGTTCGGTGAATTAAAGGGTTTCCCGTTGTACAGACCCGCGATAATCTCACTTTTACCCGTTTTCATGTCTGTGCGGGTAATTCTGCGTCCACCAAAATCTGCGCCTTCTGCGGTAACCAAACGACCCTGCGCGTCAAACTTCATGCCGTTCGACATGCCGCTCGGGGACCGGAAAATAACGGTTTTTCCTGTCTCTGGATCGTGTTTCCAGATGTTTCCAGCCTGCATATCTGTCTGATCAGTAAAGGTAATGTCGCTGAAATAGACCGTGCCATCTGGAGCGACAGCGGCACCCTCTGTAAAGTGGGCATCGCTAAAAACCGCCTCTAATTCTGCACCTTGTGCGAATATAGTATTGCTGGCTGCAGCGTGTCCAATCAACGTAGGGGTTAATGCGAAACCTGCTGCAATAGCAGATATGAGAGTTTGTGACATATTTAGATTCGGCATATTTGATCTCCTTTGTTGCTAACCGTGAACAATGATCCCGGCGCGTGTGCAAAAAAATATACGTTATTTATCCATCCTTGTCAACAAAAATGCTGAAAAATTTGCATTTTAATCTAACCATCCAGTATAATATCAGTGTAGTATTAGCCATGATAGAGTGATACTAAAGGAGACTACGGCGATGAAATTTAACGCAGTTTTCAAAAAAGTCCCAGAAGGTTACATCGGATTTGTCGAAGAATTGCCTGGTGCGAATACACAAGGTAAAACGCTTGAGGAAACGAGGGCGAATCTCCGAGAGGCAATCGAACTGACACTTGAGGCGAATCGCGCACTTGCTGAAGAAGACATCACAGAGTTACAAGATGTCATTCGTGAACCTATTTCTGTGCGTTTATGAAAAGACGCGAGTTCATTCGCCATCTTGAAAAGAATGGTTGTGAATTCTTTCGTGAAGGTGGTAACCATACCATCTATGTTAATCGCCAAACGCGGCGTGTCGCGCCTGTACCAAGGCACCGGGAATTGAACAGATTCTTAGTAAGAAAAATCTGTAAAAGTTTGGAGATTCCGTTTCCTTGAAGCAAGGAATCACGTGTACCCTTGTATTTATTCAGTGACAGGATCCTACCACACGTCCGGAACGGCATTAACCCATCGGATGCGGCCCGTGGGTTATCACGCCTTGTCGGGCATGTGCATAGACGGCATCTTGAATCTCAAGAATACGTACCGCATCGACAACTGTCGGTTCAAAGGTGCCGCCATCTCGGATTGCGTCGAATGCAGCACGCATCACACCTTGTATCCTTGCGCCGTGTGAGATATCTTCGCTGAACTGAACGCCTTCGGTTGTGTGGACTTCAATCAGCGGTTCTCCGTTACGACCGTACTGCTCAAATACGGATGCCTTTGTTCCAATGAATCTAAAGAAATGATCACCCCCGCGTGTCCCCGACGGATAGTTATACCCCGATTCAATTATGCCAGTGATACCGTCTTCTGTTCGTAGCACGCCAATACCACTGTCCTCCACGCTTCGACTGTGCATAGAATTGGACATGACCGCACCAACGACTGTAATTTCCCGATCACCGACGAACTGAAGGAACGTATCAATGCCGTGTGCTGCCTCGACTGCCCAACAACCGCCACCCGATATACTCGGATTGCTATGCCAAGCCGAAGGTGTTGGATCGTAGCGGGAGGGAGGGCCGTTGTTCAACCTGCTATTGTATAGGACAAGGTCACCTAAACTCCCATCGGTGACCATCTCTCTGACAACGCTAACAATTCGGCTTGCCCGATTGGGTAGGACGAGCGCGCTGAACACACTGTGCTTTTCGGCTGCCGCAGCGGCTGGACGCAGTCGGTCTGCACAATCAGCGAACGGCTTGTCCAGGAGATAAGGGATGCGCCGATCGACACACGCCTGCACATGATCCGGCATCTCGATATGTTTTCCAGCGACGAGTGCAGCGTCAGGCTTGCTTGCATCGAGACATGCTCCTGCTGTTTCATGTCCGGGGCATTGAAAGTCGTCTGACAGCTGCTGTCGCGGTTTTGCTTCGGCATCCATGACTCCGACAATCTCGTGTCCGAGTTCCTGTGCAGTACGAGCCATACTGCGTCCGTGATGGCTATAGGAAAGAACAACGAGTTTCATATTTATCTCCTTTTTTAATAGCAGTCAGTACGGATTTTCTACGAAAATCCTTTCAGTTGTCAGTTATCAGTTAAAAGAGGGATTGGATAGTCCCCACATCTCTTTCTGAACGCGGACGATTCGCACCGCGAAGCAGACTGATAACTATTCTGCTGACTGCTGACGGCTGATGGCTATCTATAAAACGAATACATTAGTACCCCTGTGAAGAGTCGAATCAGTACCCATACGCCACCTACCATGAATTCGCCGAGAATTAGTCCTAAAAAGAGTGGATACGCTTTACGGTAGAGACGAATTCCACCTAATTTCAGTAAAATTGTTTTGACGCTCCAACTAATGAATATCGAAAACCACAGCCTACCGATCGTCGATTTTTCACCAGCGACCATATACGCAGCAGGGTGGAAGGGCCAGAACGGAAACAGCGTTCGTAACCACCAGAAGAAACCCGTAAAAAGTGCACCGATACCAATAAAAATCACAGCAGGAACATCGGTGTCGGCTGGGTGATAGATCCAACTTTGCAGAAGGTTATAGCCACCCGTGCCAAGGTCACTGACAACACCGATGTTATATCCAACGACCAGATATGCCCAAAACGATGCAAGAATGCCAATCACGGCAGCGAACATCATTGCTACAATGAGCCTACCGGAGCGCATACCTGTTTCCTCAGCGAGTTTGAAGCCTTCAAGTGTATGCGGCATCGGGTGGGCGCGCGAACCTCGATTGAAGGTTAAATAGAGGCGCATCATCGTTAAACTGCGATGCGTAATCAATCGTGTACCGAAAATATCGGTGAGGATATCGTGCGGCGTTGCATACGTCCGAATCGTCGGCGGCCCGACTTCAGCACGGATACGCGTCAGGCTCATCGCCAGCAGGTAGTAAATTAAAAAGTAGAGCGCGATCGTCCAGAGTTCCATCCCACCTTGTCGTGAAAAGGCGAATAAGAAAAACAGACCGCAGACGAGTCCAATTGCTGCCCAGCGATAGCGCATCGGTTCTCTGCTGTCATCAATGTCGCCAGGCGACATGCGCCATCGAAAGATATGCTTGAGAATCCTAAGAAAGTAACGCCGTCCACCCCAAAGTGCAAGGCAAGCGAGCACGAGGTAACCCCCCATCACCTGTTGCCAATCGTAGGGAAACCCCGGCATGACATCGAGTCCAAGCGCGCTGCCGAGTATCCGTTGCGCTTTCCAGAACCAATAGAAGAACCAAATTGAAAATGACATTTCCAACGGCATCAAATAAGCGAGTCCAACGGCGAACGAGCGGATATAAACCGGTGTCCAACCCATCGAATTCCACGGTTTTTGCGTGAAGTATTGACCAATCTCAGCGTGCCGCACCGGGACTTCAGGAATCTCTGGAAATAGGACATGAAACCCGTTAATTAGGTTGATGCCCCCCGCGATCGCAAATCCAAGCCACATCATTTTTGAGCGGAAAAGCCGTCCGTCAAGCCTCGTCATTTCCAGTGGTAATTGCACGATAGGGTAGGTCAGCCGTTCATGCTCGATCCACTGTCTTCGGAGAAAAACGTCCAAGCAGATCATCACCCAGATGAGGACGGTTAGAAAGATCGTCCACCAGAGAATCGGACGTAACCATCCGCGGATATGCACCATCCTGTAAAAAGTGCTCTCTCCGTCGTAGAATGCCTGCAAGCTTCCGAGGTCGTTAGATGTCAACCAAGGTGGAAGGTACCGCCAGAACAGCTGTTTCCACTCATTTTCAGGCGTTGCGAACCAGTACCCGTCGGGTATCGTCGGGATAACCGTCTGCATCATATCGTGCCCTGCGATTGCCGAAGAGAGTGACAGCATCACGAAGACTGTCAAGAGTTCGCCTTGTCTCAGCGCGAACCGAGGCAGAAACCGATTTAATAAAAGGTTGAAAGGAATAAGCACCATCAACGTGATAATCACGTTATAGATGAGTGACATCGTGGTGGGGAGGGTGCTCCAGAATTTGAGGTGGTTTGCCATGATGAAGTAAGTATTCACGGGAATCAATAGCAAACCGAGGACTATGGCACGGAACGTTACACCATGGTGTGGATTTTGATTTTTCAGTGATGCGCTTGCCATATAGAGGTTTGGGATTAGGGGATGCGGTAATGTGATTTGTAGTAAGTTTTAGAATTACCTGTCCCCTTAGAAAAGGCGAGGTGTTTGCTTAGGTGTTCCTTCAGGAAACCTCGCATACCGGAAGGGGCGGGGTTAGATTCACATCAGTGAGCTTTCGTGCTTATTTGAAAATGGCGACGGCAATGGAGATAATTATGGCACCGATGGCACATGCGGCGACTATCCAACTCCGCACTCCGGCAATCGCGCTTTGCTTACCTTTAAGCTCCGATATACCGTTTTCAACCGTGCGGAGCCGGGCATCCATTCCATCTAAGCGGGTATCCACTCTATCTAAACGTTGATTGACTTCATTAAAACGCTGATTGACTTCATTAAAACGCTGATTGACGTGATCAAAGTTTAACCTGACCTGATCAAAGCCGTCTTTCATTAATTGGTAGAGTTCTTCGTTTGTCATTTTTTTCTTCCTCTGGCTTCCCACCGATTCTGCCAATTCAAACTTGCTTTTAACAAAAATTATACCACAATTCCTATTTTCTGTCACTTGCTTTCTTTAGTTTCCTTCTCGCGCGCCAATACGCGAACTGTCGGAGGTAGTAACCGGCATTTTTGGAAATTTTCTCGAACTCTGGGACGAATGGGCATTTCCCACCGAGTACCACTAACTCCACCTTGGCACGCGTCATTGCAACGTAAAAGACGCGACGCTCCTCTGTGAGTTGACTATCGCGGCGTGGAAAACGACGCTCCAATGTGTTGTGGACGAGAATAACCTTCTCCCATTCCCGTCCCTTCGCTTTGTGAATTGTTGTTACTTCAGGTGCAGCTGAGTGATTGCCAAGCATCTCTTGAATTTGGTCTGTTTCATAGTTGGTGCGTGCCAAAATAGCCGTCTCTTGCGGTGATTCCAATTCTCTGCGTAAGATGGTTGCTACGGTTTCAGGCGTTGTCTCGACAATCTTTATGTCTTGCTGTATCGGGTTATAGGCACGGAGGTTTTTACGGATTCTCGGCTCGTTTCGCTCAATCAAGGCTCTTGCGTGTTCGACAATCGTTGATGTAGAACGGTAGTTGCGCGTGATTTCGTATTTTACCACGTCCCGTCTATCGGTAAATGCCTGCATAATTTCTGAATTGCCACCCCGAAATCCATAAATCGCTTGGTCGTCATCGCCGACAGCGAAAAGATTTTCCGATAAGAGCGAAATCAGTCGAAAGTCGGCGGGTGAAATATCTTGGAATTCATCAACGAGAAGATACGGGTATGTGTCTCGGTAGGTTTGGCGGAGATTCGAACACGTCTCAAGCAGGTTTGCTGCGTGGATAATCATATCCTCGAAATCGACAGCGTTTGCCTCGGTTTTGAGCGTTTCATATTTTACGGCAAATGCTCGCGCCACGCGGTCATCAAGCGTCGTTGGGTCGAATAAGCCCTTGGTGACCTGTCGTTTTGCGCGCATGACGGTCTCTTTTATGTCGTTGAAGCGGTCGCGGAGATTCTCGAAGTCGGGGTCTCTATCGAGATGTGCTTTGTAGGGAACCTCGAAATGCTGACAGAAGGTTTCAAGGATGAGTTGGTTGCTATACTGTACCCGCAGCGGATCGGCACGATTAAATACGTCTGCTCGGTTTTTGTAGAACCCAATCCAATGTGCTTCGCGACGATTTGCCTCTCGTCCTGGGACCTGTTCAATCACTTTAAAACTGAATTGTGTTTCGCCTTCGGATCGGATCGCTTGTCGGAGTCTATCGTTCGATGAATGCTCGAAGTGTTCCTTCCGCCGTCGCTCTGGGTTTGTTGTCTGTCCGATGTAACATCTACCGGTGCTTTTGCTCTCTATTTTATAGATAGCGACTGAAGTCGTGGAGGCTTCCCGCTCAATCTGCCTGCGTTCTTCTGCGATGATCTGATCGATCTGTCCCGACCAAATCTCAGGAATCTGGCTAAAGCCTGCGAGTTCATGGTTTTCGGTAATAATATCTTTACCGAAAGCATGGAGTGTCCGAATTTCGGGTTTTTTATCTGTTTCATTGGAAGATTTTGATAACGCGAGTTCACGTAGGATACGCGTCTCCATCTCTTCAACGGCTTTTCGATTAAAGGCGATGGCGAGGATATCTGAGGGCGGGATGTTGTGTGCCTGGATGAGGTTCAGGATTCGTGCTGTTACGACTGTCGTCTTTCCGCTGCCGGGACCTGCAATAACGATAGCGGGACCTGTGACATGGTTCACGGCTTTTTCTTGGTTTCTATCAAGTTGCATATTTTGGTCGGATTGAGTGCGAAAATCTCCGGGGGTACCGGAGGTTGTTCAAGAATCGACACTCATGAGTCGGTAGTGTTTATGTAATCTTTATAAACCCCAATTTCTATGAGAAGCCGACGTGCTCCGAGCGGTTGCTCAGCATTCATTGAAAGTACTTTGACCGTTGTCCGACCTATAGGGGTCTGTCCTTGAATTTCACCGGTTTTATGATTTAACAAGAAATGAACTGTCCAGGTGTCGGTTCGGGGGTTAAAAAGCCTAACATCCGTTCCTGTCAGTGGATCGCTCCCTTCCTGATGTTTCCATTTGTGCGAATTGCAGTGTGAACAAGCGAGGGCCAGATTGTTGCGTTCTGTCAGTCCGTCTGCTGAT
>CAZGAW010000049.1:7726-31123 GCA_964523645.1 uncultured bacterium
TATGATAAAAGCCGCTTCTCCAGTGTTTGGAGATTTTGAATCTGGAGTGCTTGCTTTTCGGCGAGGAGTGTTTCCATCTCTTCTTTCGCTTCCGATTTTAACGCTTTTTCATTGTTCAATGCCAGAAGTTCTGACAAACGTTCCTGTTTTTCTGCATCAAAAGACTCAAACCCGAAGCTAACATGTCCCTTCTCAATCATTTCAGCCACGTCCATTTCTGTGTTTAAAACTTCACCGGTACCAACGTCAACAAGTATTTCACCAACTTCGACGGGAGGTGCGACGTTGGTGAAAACAGAAACTACCCAGACAGGAGGCGTTGATTCTTTAAAAATAGGTTCTCTTGCCGTCAAACATCTTCCAGCACGCTTCCGTAGGAACCTTAGAGTAGCGTCTCTTGCCTCGTCGCGCTTGAGTTGAAACAACACAAGTTCTTCAACGGAAGTATCAGACACTTTTGCTTGTTGTATCAACTTTTCATAGAGGTAGTCTGGCAAGGAAATTGTCAACGGACGCATGTTAAATTCTCCGACGATGATGCTGCGTTTATCCATTTTATATAAAGTTTATCATATCTGAGAGGAATTTTTCAATTAGTTGTTAGTGTTCAGTTAAATGTATGTTTTGACGTGTATCAGAATCCTCTTACTGACAACTGATAATTGATAACTGACAACTATATTCACTTCGGCATGCGTCGTACCCATAACAGCAGTGCCAGGTTCATGGCACCGATGAAGCCGAAGACGTAGGATTGGATGCCTGCTAAGGTGTTGAGTGAACGGATGAGGAACGGACAGAAAATCGGTATACCCAGCGCGACGCAGGTATAAAAGGTTAAAAGTTTCGCGCCTTTTGCTTCCCAGAAGGTTATCTGCCGCTTTAAAACCTGTAGATAGGAGCGTTGCCACAGGCGAGATGTCCACTTTCCTTGCATGAACCCCAAAGCGATCCCAAACCCGTAGCCGAAGCTCGACCACCGGGGATCGATCCATACGTCCTGCGAAATAATGGCTGCCCAAAGCAGCTGCCCCAATACCGAAAGCACTATGAATGCCCAAAAGACAGGCAATTTCATATAAAATGGAAGGAGGCGGCGCGATAACTTGTTTGACATTTTTTTATTTATTCGGGTTTCGCTCCGTTTTTTCCGATGTCAAAAACGGGTTACCGCCTAATTCAGAGGTTACTTGGAGATTATGACAGAAAAATTGGATAAAGGTGGAAAGTGGTAGCACAGTTCGTTCCTACAGAAGATTTGCCTTGACGTAGTTAACGGCGTTTTTGAAGATAACCAGTCCATCGCCCTCTTCGGAACCGGTACTTTGTGCCTCGGTGGACCGCGTCCAACGCGGGTGATTCCATTTCGTTAGGAAACGTTCCGGGTGGGGCATTAAACCGAAAATTTTACCCGTTGGATCGCAAACACCAGCGATATTGGCATCGGAGCCGTTCGGATTGTTTGGGTATCGACTCTCGGCATACCGAAACACAACCTGATTATTTGCTTCTAATTCTTCCAAAACATCAGTCGGAGCGGTGAACCTACCCTCAGCGTGCGCAACAGGGAGATACATGCTTGCTTGAACACCTTTTGTAAAGACACACGGGCTTTCCTGTGTTTCCAGATCTACCCATCGACACTCGAATTTTGCTGAGGTGTTCATCGCTAACGTCGAGCGTTGTGTCATCTCTGGGGTGTTGTTCCCGGGCAGCAAGCCTGTCCGCACCAGCACCTGAAACCCATTGCAAATGCCGATTATTAACTTCCCATCTGCCACAAATCGGTTGAGTGCATTTGTCAGTTTGTGTTTCATCTCGATTGCCAGCAGAATGCCCGCTGCAATATCATCACCGTAGGAGAATCCACCCGGAATCGCGAGGATTTGGGAGTCGGTGAGATTGACGTTGCCTGATATAAGGTGTTGGATGTGAACTAATGCTGTCTCTGCACCGGCGAGTTGGAACGCCATATCCGTTTCGGCATCGCAGTTCGTGCCAGCAGTCCGTAAGATGAGTGCCTTCGGTCTCATTTTTTTAATTTTCCTTGCGGTTCGTTTAGGATAGATGTATTAAAAACGTTTCTTTCCGTAGATCCAGCCCGCCCGTTCGTTGGGCTTACAGTCTCTCACTAATTAAATGAGAGTGGTGCCTGCCATGCAGATTTGAGGATATCAATTGACGTGTCAACGATCGAACGTCCAGTTTTTCCGTTAATGACGAATTCGGGTGTGTCTGAAATGGTGCCGAGGCAACCTACCGGTATTCCCGCCATGTGGCTTTCAAAGGTGTGCTGGTGTTGTGGCTCAATCTCTACAAGAAAACGGCTATTTGATTCTGAAAACAGGAGGCGGTCGTCAGCATCGATCGTTTCGCCTGTTGGGATACCGTCGAGGCACAGAGACATCCCGTATCCACCTGCGAATGCCATTTCCGCTGCTGCGACACCGATACCGCCTTCCGAACAGTCGTGACAGGAACGCACCCATCCATTGTTGATGGCAGTACTGAGTCGTTCCATCGTCGGTTTGCTTTCACTTATGCGAACCATAGGAGCGGTATCTCCGATAAACCCGTGAATATCGAAGTAGTGCGAACCGCCTAATTCAACGTAGGTATTACCGACGACATAGATGAAATTGCCCGGAGCCTTTGCGTCCATCGTGACGGCGCGTTGAATGTCCGGCATGACGCAGATAGCGGATATGAGAAGGGTGGATGGAATGGCGCGTTGTTCACCGGTTGTTGTGTCTCGGTATTCGTTGTACAGGCTGTCTTTACCGGAGATGAAAGGCGTGCCGTAAGCGGTCGCGATGTCATAACAGGCTCTTGCTGCACGGACAAGTTCACCAAGCCGATCGGGTTTGTCCGGGTTTCCCCAACAGAAATTGTCTAATAACGCTGTCTTTTCCAGCGTTCCACCGACAGCAACTATATTTCGTAAAGCTTCATCAATTGCCGATGCGGCACTGAGATAGGGATCCACATCGCTGTATCTCGGATTGATACCGTTTGAAACAATTACACCCTTTCGACTTCCCAGGACAGGTGTAACAACGCATGCATCGCTGGGTCCATCGTTTTCCACGCCCACAAGCGGATTGATGACGATACCTCCTTGAACGCCGTGGTCGTATTGCCGAATGACGGATTCTTTACTTGCGATATTTGGACTTGCGAGAAGTCGTTCGAGGTCATCGGTATAGGTTTGCGTTTCTCCGTCTCGCGACACCATATCTGGGTGCTTCGGTGGTTGCCAAACCGCTTCTTTCACAGGCATCGGCAGTCCATGGTGCAGAAATTCCATTTCCAAGTCAGCAACTATGGTGCCTTCATAGAAAACCTGTAACCGATGCGTGTCTGTGAAACTCCCAAGCACCGTGGCTTCAACAACTTCCGCCTCGCATATTTCCAGGAGTGTATCGAGATTTTCAGGTGGCACGGCGATGACCATACGCTCTTGTGCTTCGGAAAGCCAGATTTCCCACGGCGCAAGCCCTTCGTATTTCAGAGAAACGCGTTCCAGATGTACTTCTGCACCGATGTGTTCCCCCATCTCACCGACCGCAGACGAAAATCCACCTGCACCGCAATCGGTGATGGAGCGATAGAGATTTCGGTCGCGCGCCTGTAGCAAAGCATCAACAATTTTCTTCTCCATAATCGGGTTGCCGATCTGTACGACGCTGCCGAGGCTTTCAGAAGTATCGTCCAATTCGGCTGAAGAGAATGTCGCGCCATGAATGCCATCGCGTCCGGTTTGCCCGCCGATTGCGACGACCAGATCACCGGGTTCAACAGATTTCTCGCACCGGTTTTTCGGTATTAAACCGACATTTCCGCAGAAAACAAGAGGGTTTGCTGTATAGCGGGCATCAAAGAGGATAGCACCGTTCGCTGTGGGGATACCCATCCGGTTGCCGTAATCGCGCACACCAGCGACAACCCCTTTGAATACACGTTTTGGGTGGAGTGTGCCTTTCGGTAGCTGCGCATAAGGTGTATCCGGCATGCCGAAACAGAATACGTCCGTGTTCAGAATCGGCTTTGCACCAAGTCCCGTACCGAGTGAATCGCGAATGACGCCGCCAATTCCAGTCCCGGCACCCCCGTAGGGTTCAATCGCTGACGGATGGTTGTGTGTTTCTACTTTGAAAACGAGGTTGTATTTCTCGTCAAATTCGATGATGCCGGCGTTGTCTGAAAAGACAGAGACGCACCACGGTTTCGCTATCTCTTCGGTCGCCCGTTGAATGAAGGATGGAAATAAGCCGTCAATCTGCTCTGGTGCTTTCCCTTCTTCGGAATAGAGGATGGTGCTCTTAAATGTTTTATGAACGCAATGCTCAGACCAAGTTTGGGCGATCGTCTCTATTTCTACATCGGTCGGATTGCGCCCTAACCTTCCGAAATGCGCCTGAATCGTCTGCATCTCGGTTAGACTCAAGGACAACGTTCCCTCTCGGCTGATACGCATCAGTTCGGCATCAGCAGCAGTTAAAATCTCTATTTCTTTGACCGTACTAGACATCACTTTCTCCAGTGTTTGCTAAGTTAAACCGCATCTAATAATTATATTTCATTTACGTGTATTGTTTTAGTTAAGGATCTTCCCTTGTTCATTTGCAAGTGCTGCAAACGATTCTCTTATTGCTCTATTGCGCGATAGTTTGTACGGATAGAGTTTGAGGAGCGCGTCAAGGCGTTCTATTGGTTCGCGAAGTGCGTCAAGTTCATTCCTGAATTCTTGTTTCCATTGCTCCGGTGTCATATCTGTTTGCTCCATAGGTGTCAATTTAGGGTTTTTGACAGCATTTTGTAGGCGTTATTATACACATGCTGAAGAAACACCCAAGCAAAAACCCCTTACAGGGTTCAAGAAATGGCGCGGATGGTTTTCTATAAACATACCGTTCCTACGGAACTCAAGAAGGCTTTTCGGATATGAAAAGTTTGTGCCTCAGTTCTGGTGCGGTTGCTTAGAGGAAATCCACAGAAATACGCAGAAACACTTTCTTCGCATTGGATTTCAGCGTTTGCAATACGCAGAAATACCCAAGCAAAAACACCCCTATCAAAAACCCCAAGCAAAACACCGCACCTACCGGGTCCGGGGCCTGAGATGTTTTTCTAAATAGGTTGGATTTCACTGCGTTCAACCCAACCTACAGACTCTAATTTGCGTGATCCAGTTTTCATTCCTTAAACGAAGCAGTCACCCGAGGAATGCTCTCTTCACAGGCGAACCGTTCAATGCTGGATGCTCCTACAAAGCCGACGGTATCCGTCTTTTCATTGATAAACGCTGCTTCGGGTGCTTTTGAGATCGGACCGCCGTGTGCAAGGCAGATGACATCTGGATTCACGGATTGGGCAGCGTCACAGATTTCTTGCACGCGCACGGCTGCATTTTCAAGCGTGAAAGCGGTTTCTGCACCGATGGTTCCACCAATTGTGGTTCCCATGTGTGCGATGATAACGTCCGCACCGACTTTCGCCATGTTCTCAGACTCTTCTGGATTGAAAACGTAGACGATAGTGAAGAGATCCATCTCGTGCGCAATCCCAATCGTTTCGACCTCTTTGTAGAAACCCATCCCCGTTTCTTCAAGCGTTACCCGAAAAGTTCCGTCAATCACACCGACGGTGGGGAAGTTGTTAACACCGTCGAAACCGACATCGCGGACCTGCTTGAGGAAGTTGCTCATCCGCCGCGTGGGGTCTGTACCGTTGACTCCAGCGATAACAGGTGTCTCTTTGACAACGGGCAGGACCTCACGTTCACCCATCTCCATGACGATAGCGTTCGCGTCGCCGTAAGCCAAAAGTCCTGCACAGGAGCCGAACCCAGACATGCGATAGCGACCTGAATTGTAAATCACAATCAAGTCAGCACCACCCTGTTCAGCGAATTTTGCGGTGATACCTGTTCCTGCACCCACAGCGAGTAAGTGGTTTCCGCTATCTAATTCTGTTCTCAGTCGTCCTAAAACCTGATCTCGTCTATAATCTGGCATATTTTTAATTTTCCTTGCTTAATGGCTATCGGCTATCAGCAGTCAGCAAAGAAGCCTGGTTTATAGTAAAACCTATAATTAATTGGGCACACTCAAACAGTCTGAATGCCTATAACAGGCATTCAGACTGGCACAACCTAACAGGTTTGCGGCGTACTCGCCCAGATGCGACGTGCATCATGCTACAAAAATGTCTATTTATTTTTAGGAGGCACTATAATCAGATATCTCATCACTGACAACTGACAACTGATAACTAATAACTATTCATCGCGAGATTTCGCCTGTAACCGTGCGGCTTCACCCGGATTCCCGATGTGCATTGTATTGTATGCCTGTTCGGAAGACTTGAACGGACCGACACCTTTGTGCCCGTGCCAATCGCCCTGTGTCATAATCGGGTTCGTCAAGCCTGTTTCCTGTTCTCGCTGGCGAATCCAGCTTTTCATCCGTGTTTCGAGGACATTGACGATGTCTGGGTGTGTCTCGGCCAGGTTGTTATTCTCATCGGGGTCTTGAATCAGGTTATAGAGTTCGACAGGCGGTTTGAAATGGAAGTCGGGTTCAAGCGCGACGATAAGTTTCCATTCAGGCGTGCGCCAGCCGTGCTTACGCATCCATGTACATTCTGTGATATAGAACTCGCTGTCGTAGGAAGTTACCTCGCCGGTTATTAAAGGGGTAAGACTCTCTCCATCAAATGCGGTGTCCGTTTCGATATCTGCTAATTCAAGGAGTGTCGGCACGAGGTCTTTGTGCTGATTATATCCAGCGACCCGTTTTCCGGCAGGCACGCGTCCCGGATACCGAATAATGAGCGGCACGTGCAAGGTGACATCGTAGAGTCCATGATGGTCGAACCAACATTCGTGGTCATAGAGAGTTTCCCCGTGGTCTCCATTGATAACGACAATTGTTTCATCCAACACGCCACGCGTTTCGAGCGCATTGAAAAGCGTCTGAATGCATGCATCCATGTAAGCGATCGCGCCATCATATTGCGCAATGACGTAATCCTTATCGGTAATTCCTTGCGGCATCCAAGAGGCAAAATAATCACAAAACGGTTTAAACGCCATCACCGGTTCCATGGAGGTGTTGCTCGGATCGCATTCATCGCCGTGATAGAACGCCCGTTCATAAGGTGCAGGCGGTAAGTAAGGAGAATGTGGGTCCATGTGACGTAGGAACAGTAAAAACGGTTTTTCGTCGCTCTGGTCGATGAGTCGATTCAGTTCCGGGAGCGTTGTTTTGTTAAGATTTTCCGCTTTCGGGCTGCGTCCGGTGTCATCGGGTCCCCAGCCAGAGTAATCGAGATAAGTATCAAAACCGCGCGCACTCGGCCCACCGAACCCAACGCAGGTCGTATCGTAACCTGCCTCTCGGAGGATTTCTGCCAACGTTTTGACCTCTTCGCGGAGCGGTCCTTGGTGCCGTAACGCAACGACTTGTGTGCTAAACGTATCCATCCCTGTTAACATAGAGGCATAGGCACTCGTTGTTGGAATGTGCGCACTATAAGTTTTCTCGAAGAGGGTTCCGCCCTCTGCGAAGCGGTCAATATGGGGTGTTGTCAGTCGATGATACCCGTAACAACTCATGTGTGTTGCGAGTAGGGAATCGACGCCCATCAATACAATATTTGGCTGTTTTGCCATATCCCAGTTCTCCTTTTTAATCGTTATCAATTATCGGCTTTCAGTTATCGGTTAAGGTGAATGAATCCCTGTTTTCTGACAACTGACAACTCCTTTATCCAATCGTTATTTTTGTCGGTAATGCCGCAGCGTTTACCCTTTATGCGTCCCAGTCCTTATGCCAAATGAGCGTATTCTGGACATCGTTGTTAAGCACATCGCCGATTTCTAACGTGTTAAAGTAAGGTTCCGGTAGGATGTTGCGCTTTCCGTTGAAGGTGCATCCATCGGGCATAAAACCGCAAGTCATCGCTCTACGGTGCTGGATCGTCATATTCGCGCCGGCACCGTGTGCCACGAGACCGTTATGCCATGCGATAGAGCCTGCGGGACAGGGAGCGGATTGCGGTTCAATCTGTTTCCATTCGGGGTATACGTTAAACAGTTCACCGATATTTATGCCGATGCCAACGTTATCAAAGCGGGCTGTTTTATGGGTGCCGGGGAGGTACCACATGCATCCGTTCGCGAGTGTCGCATCGTCCAGCGCAACCCAGAATGAGACAGCATCACGTGAGTCGAATGACCAGTATGGAACATCGAGGTGCCATGCGGTCGGATTGCCGTGAGGTGGTTTAATCAATGCTTGGTCATGCCAGATACGCATTCCGTTAACACCTGCTAATTGCGTTGCCATCTTACCGAGTCTCGGATCGTGGACGAGTTTCCGCATTCCGGGGTGTGTGTCTGACAAACGGAGGCATTGTGTAAAGACACGGGCATAAAACTGTTTCGCATCCATCTGGTTTGTCATGAATTCGACTGAATTTCCGAGCCGTTCCTCGACAGATTCATCGGTGCAGCGTCGCCATTCTGCTAATTCTTCAGCATCTAAGAAGTTCTCAATGACAAGAAATCCGTTTTCCTGATAAAAATTAATTTGTGATTCCGTGAGTTCGTTCTGCATTCTACACGTTTTCCTCCCAGTGCTTTTAATTATGTGGGTTGCAAGCGACCCATTACAAAATTGTATCATATAAGCGAGAAATAGACAAAAGAAAAATGGGGCATTACATCGAGAGATTTATAGTGAATTATCAGAATATATAAACACCTTGGTAAAGTGAAAGGTCAAGACTCTCATGAGAGGCGAGGTTTTCAATCTTGTTTTGTAGTGTATAGATACGTCTAAAATCTACCAGAAAAACTGGATGCTTCTGCCTAAATTCACTTGAAAGTCTTGATTTATCTTGAATTGTGACATCCAATTGTGCTATAATACTTTTAAAATCGTAGAATATAATATTGTTTGCAAGTCTATTGTGTGAGGGGAATCACATGAATTGTGAAATGAGCGAAACTCGGATGCGAATTCTGCAACTCCTGAAAATGCGTGCGAGCCTGACTGTTGGTCAACTGACAGATGCTTTGCATATCAGTCAGATGGGTGTCCGTCAACACCTCGCCATACTTGAAGCGGAAGGGTTGGTTGAACACTACCAAGAAAAACAGGGACGCGGTCGTCCGCCCAATATGTATCAATTAACCGATGCGGCAAATAGTCTTTTCCCCACGACTTACGCTAACTTTGCTGTTGGGTTGATGCATGAAGTTGCTAAATTCAACGGACCCGGTTTTATTAACAAGGTCTTTCGAGGTCGGATGAAATCGCAGCTGCAGACGTATCAACAACGGCTTCAAGGAAAGACGCTGTCCGAACGCGTCAAAGAACTTGCCCATATTCGTGATGAAGAAGGGTACATGGCACGCTTTGACGAGGATGAAAATGACTACGTCTTAACCGAACATAACTGTCCTATCGCGTTAATCGCGGAAGAGTATCCACACGTCTGCGAAATTGAAACGGCACTCTTCCGACAATCCTTGGATGTGAAAGTCGTCCGAGTGGAACATCTTATGCAAGGGGGGCATAAGTGTTGCTATCGGATTTCTAAAGCTGACGAAGAGTGATATTCCACGTAAACGCGGGATCCGACTCTCAGGGGTGAGCCTAAGAATGTCTGATGAAACGGGGAGACGCGGCTTTTTCAAAGAAGCCTTGAACCAACTCATCCAACCGGTTGCGGAATTTCTTGATGACAGGATAAGCGACCATTTGCCGGTTGAGGTGCCGAACCACCTGACCCTTTTACGTCCTCCCGGGGCGTTGCCCGAAGCGGAATTCTTAGAAAAGTGTCATCGGTGTGGTAACTGCGTCAAAAACTGTCCCGCGAACGCGATATTCCCTTTAGAGAGTACCCAACCCAACATCGCGAACACACCTTATATTGATCCCGATGAACAGCCATGCGTTATCTGTGATTCATTGGCGTGTATGTATGTCTGCCCAAGCGGTGCCTTGCAAACCGTTTATGCCGAAGATATTAAAATAGGTTTGGCAGTTTTCAGTGCCGAAACGTGTCTTCGGACAAAAGATGTAGATTGTAGGTATTGTGTGGATACTTGCCCTATCGGGGAAGATGCTATTTACCTCACGTCAGATGGCGTTGTAGAAGTTATTGACCCGGGATGTACGGGATGTGGGGTATGTCAGTACGCCTGTCCGACTTCCCCGAAATCAATAATTATTGAACCCAGTGCTGTGTGAAGTGTTGTTTATAGGTTTTCGGTATATCTGATTCTGTTTCGCACTTTTCCCAAAGAAATATGTCTGTACTGACACAGATTTTTATGCAAAGTACTTTAGGAGGGCAAAATCTGCGGGATATCAAACCGCCGTTGGAGCTGCCGCAAAGTCTGCTGCCTTATTTTATTGGTGGCGCAGTGATACTCGGTTCAATAATTATCTTAGCGTGGTATTATGTCCAAAAACGCCGTCAGCCTTTACCTGTCCCTGTAATAGATGAAAAGAACACACCTTTAGCACATGAAGTGGCATACGAAAAACTGGCGGCGATTGAAGCATCAGAATGGCTAAAACGTGGGGACATGGAAACGTATCATACACAGATTGCGTATGTGCTCCGCCAATACATTGACAGACGTTACCAAATCCCAGCGTTGGCGTTAACAACAACAGGTTTGCTTCAGGCGATGGTGCGTGCTAAAATAGCGACTTCGTGCATTGAACGTACCCAGCAATTACTCGCGAATTGTGATATGGTGAAATTCGCGACGTATCAGCCGGAATTATCAGAGGCATCTACACGGATAGCGGAGGCGCGCTGGATTGTTGACGAGACGAAGGTTCTCGTGCCATAAAAATCTTGACATAATTAAAAAAATATAGTATTATGTTTAACCAAGTTTTTCATGAACCTTTAATTTACGGAAAGTGCCAACTTAGGTGATCGAATTTTATAGGCTTCCTACATATAAACATGAACCATAGTAAGGAGGGAAAAAAAGCGTGTCAGCTGAACACAAAGTATTCCTCACTATACCGATGTACCCTGATATGGAACTTGCCGCAGCGAAAACTGGTTCTGTCCTTGCTGAATTGAAGAACTTCACAGAGGAACAGGTTGAGGAAATTCAACTCGCAATCATCGAAACTTGTATCAACGCTTCTGAACATAGCCAAAGCGAGGATAAGGAAGTACACATTCAGTTTGTTGTTACAGACGACCAGTTACAGGTCAAAATTACTGACCGAGGGGTTGGTATAACTGCGGATACATTGGATGGCACCCGTTTGTTAGGGACGCCAGGGGTACACACCGATTTGCGTAAGCGTGGGAGAGGCTTACAGATTATTAGAGCTTTAATGGATGAAGTGGTAATAGAAAGCAGCCCTAACGGGACAACTGTTAGTTTCACAAAAAAGAAAACGGCTGAATAGGTGCTGCGTCGTTATTGGGCAAGTCTATAGAAACTTGCATAACGGTATGTCAACAACACAATATTGAACCCGATTCGGATTATTCATACATTTGTGTTCAAAGTTGTTGTTATAGTAAATCCCGCAATTAACGATACACTCACGGGAAGGCGAGGTTTCTATTACTATAGGAAACACCCTATCAAAAACACCTCGCCAGCGGCGGAAGGGCACTGGCGTTTATAGCGTGTGAACTTATTTTGAGGATTTACTATAAACGGCATTTTTTCTTATCTATATCATGTTTCTGTTTTAAGGCAACTCGCCAGTCCATGTTGAGAACTTAAGGAGGTAAGCGATTTGTTGGACAAATTCGATATTCATATTCGCGAGGCGCAAGAACACGCGATAATTGAGACCGAAGGGTACTTGAATGACGCGCTCGGTGAAAAGCTCGCTGAGAAAGCGCAGGAACTCATTCAAAACGGTTGTACGCAGCTCGTAATTAACCTTGAAAAAACGACACTCATTAATAGCATTGGTATATCTATACTTATTGAAATCATAGAGTCACTTACAGAACACGAAGGCACCCTAAATTTCTGTGGGTTGTCCGCTACACAGGAGCGTACGTTCCGTATGATGGCAATTGCCAAATACGCAGGTATCTTTCCTGACGAAGAATCTGCTGTTGCCAATCTATAACTTTTTTGGTGTAAATTTTGATCTGGAAATAGACCTAAATTTGTTTGCACTCCGTTTGCAAGTGTCTTTTGGGGAAAACATGTTTGATATAATATTTTTGTGGCGATAGGGAAATGAAACAAATCGTCAATAACACCTGGATGCAATACTATGAAAGATCCGAGCGAACCTACTTTAGATAATGGTTTGCAAGCCCATAAGAAACAAAATACCGCAGAACAGACTATGGAGCGGCTCATCTTCAGTTTGTCCGAGTTGGAGCATTTGGGGCAAACGCTGATCTCTGGACACAGCAATTTTAATCATTCCAGTAAAACCTATCTCCGTATTACGCTTGGAACTTTGCAAATCACACGTGGGGCGATATTACGTTATCACCCGACACGACACAATCTTGAGGTCGTTGCGTCAGCACCTGATCAGGTATTTCCTCCAATTGATGTGGAGCCGAGTGAAATCGAGAGTCTGCTACAACATCCATTCATTGAGAACACGTCACTCCCCGAAAGTCTTGAACACTTCTTCGATCGGAGTGGCAAGTTTGTTGATACGATTGATATACATCTCTGGGTGCCGTTGAAGATTCAAGACGAATTTCTCGGGATGATCGGTTTAGGCAAATTGTTGGACAGGGAGATGTTGGAGGCATGGGAGAAGGAATTGTTAACAACTCTGGCTCACCAAATTTCGATTGCAATTGCTTATTCGCAAATGGTGGAGGGGGTTCAGAGCGAAAAATTCCGATTGTTTATGCTTGCGGAAAGTGCGCCGCAAATCTGCCAGCTTCTACAACCTGAAGCCGCTGCTGAACAGGTAGTACACCAAGCGGTTTCACTCTTAGACGCTAACGCCGGAGCCCTCATGCTCACGCGTCCCGAACCCCAAGAACTTGAAATGCAACACACCTTTCCGGAAACATTAATTGAAGATGCCGCTGATCCGTCCCGTCCTAATGGATTCACTATTCCTTATAGTGAAGACGCGCCCGTATCCCCAGATGCAACGTCTATGGACATGCTGAAATCTGTTGTCAAAGAAGGAATGCCGGGGCACTGCCCGCCAGAATCCGATACCCTTTTCGGAGGCAAGAATTTGACGGCTGTCCCTATCCCTGGACGTGATGGTGACATTTTGGGGGTACTTGTTGTTGGTGATAAAGAGGAACGTGGGGGGCGGATCACACCCTTTAACGATGAGGATGTAATCCTCCTTGACTCTTTTGCTAAACAGGCAGGGGTTGCGATTGAAAACGCGCACTTACATCAGGAAGCACTTGAGGCACGCCAGTTACAGGCGGAGATGGAGGAGGCTCGAAAAATCCAAGAGAATCTCATTCCTGATATGCTGCCTGACATTCCTGGATACCAAATTGCGGGGCATTATGAGCCACGCGGTCCCGTCGGCGGAGACTATTATGATTGTATCCCGTTGTCTACTGGACATTGGGGACTCGCCATTGCAGATGTCTCTGGAAAAGGGATGCAAGCGGCACTTCTTATGGCAACGCTGCGCGCAGGACTCATCTCTGAATTGTCGCGTGGAAACGGTGCCGCAGTAGAGGATTCAGCATGTGAGGATCTAAGTTCAGCCGCCTTATATGCTGAGATTACTCAGATGGCTTTGACCCTTAACTCGCTCCTTTACGCCAGCGGGACAGAAGAGAAATATGCCACTTTTTTCTACAGTCATCTTAACCCAGAGACAGATATCCTAACAACGCTCAATGCTGGGCACAATCCACCACTGCTCATTAAAAAGGATGGCACTTGCAAATGGTTGGGTGAAGATGTAGGGGGCATTCCGCTTGGCATGTTTCCGAATGATATGGTTTCGAGCATCGCTGAATATGAAGCGGAGCATGTTCAACTTGTGAGCGGGGATGTTGTCATATATTATACAGATGGTGTCACGGAAACTGAGAATATTGACGACGAGTATTATGAGGAGGATCGACTCGTAGCGGATTCTAAAGCGTGCAAGGATTCGGATGCCGAGGCTATCCTCAAATACCTACACGACGCTGTCGTAGAATTTCAAGGGGAAGCCGATCAGTTTGATGACCTTACCCTACTTATTTTGAGGAAACAGTGAGAATAGCTATCAGCCATCAGTCTTCGGCTTTCAGCAAGAAGCAGGTATTCTTAAACGGAAACCCCTTAAAACTGGCTGCTGATTGCTAACCGCTACCTTGAGAGAATACCCATGCAGCAAAGTCCAGCCGTCGGACGCACATTTTTAGATCCAGCGATCCTCGCCCGAATCGGAAACCTTGAATTGATCGCAAAATTCGTCGTCGAAGGTTTCATCTCCGGACTCCACAAAAGTCCGTATCATGGGTTCAGTGTTGAGTTCTCGCAATACCGACAATATATGCCCGGAGACGATACTAAGCATATAGATTGGAAAGCCTACGCTCGCACCGACCGCTACTATATCAAGCAATTTGAAGAGGAAACCAATCTCAATTGTTATCTGCTTCTGGATGCCAGCGAATCTATGTTGCATCCGATAGATGACGCACAAATGGATGATCCAACGGTAGAGGAGGGTGGAACAGGAGAAAAATTAACAAAGTTACGATATTCAAGTTTTCTCATCTCGTCGCTTGCTTATTTTATGGCGAAACAACGGGATACTGTTGGTTTTGCGTACTTTGATGATGCTCTTCGCCAGTACCTTCCGGCTCGGAGTAGCGCATCGCACTTACACTCAATCTTACTCACGTTGGAGACGTTGCAAACCGCAAAAAACACGCGGATGGGGATGCCTTTGCATCAAATTGCCGAACGTTTAACGAAGCGCGGCTTAGTCCTTTTTATCTCGGATCTCTACGATGAAAACCAAACGGAGGTCATCGAAGGTTTAGAACATCTCCGCTACGAGGGACATGAGGTTATCGTCTTTCATATCCTCGCACATCAGGAACTTGAATTTGCCGATTTTGAGGCAGGAAGGAGTGCGGAGGCACTTATCCGTTTTATTGATTCGGAAAGTGATGCTGAGATTATCACAACACCACAAGCGATTCAGGAGAGTTACCTGAATAATTTCAATGAATTTCTTAATACATATAGACTCGCGCTGCGACGGTCAGATATTGATTATAACGTGATAACGACGGCAACACCGATTGATTTCGCGCTTGCATCCTATCTCGCGAAGCGTCAAGGCGTACTTTAATATCAGCGTCGTCAGTTTTCGGTTTTCGGTTATCAGTTAAGATGTCTCCTGTAACAATTTGCCGCTTCCTGGCGTACGCCAAGATGGGGTGAATTATTACAAACCAATCTCTTAACCGACAGTTGACTACCAACACCGACAATTAGTAAAAAATGTTTGGATTAAGCATTTTAGCCCCATTATTCGCGGTAGCAGGTATTATAGGTGCCTCAATTCCGCTTATTTTGCACCTGTTGAACCGGGAGCGCGCCAGACGCTTGGTATTCAGCACTGTTCGTTTCATACAGATGTCGCATCAGACGAATGTGCGACGCCATAAGTTGAAGCGGCTATTACTTCTATTGATGCGTATTCTGATGTTGGCACTGCTCGGCTTTGCGTTTGCGCGACCGTTCTTCGCCGGAGATCTGGTCGTTACGCAGAAAATCGGTGGAAAGCGGAACGCGATTATTATTCTGGATACTTCCTATAGTATGCAATATGCGGATGTATTCCAGAACGCCAAAAAGGAAGGACTCAAAATTCTTGACGGACTTGATGCAGCCGATGCTGTCTGTCTTATTCTTTCATCGGACACCGCGCGTGTTGTTGCGCCGCTCGGTTCGGAGTTTTCACACGTTAGGGCTGCTTTGAACGATGCAGAAGCCACTTATAAGCCTACAGATTATTTAGATGCCCTGCAAACCGCGAATGAGATACTTGCGCCTGTCCCTGTTGGTGAAAAACAGATTTATGTGATTGCTGATATGCAAAAACGCGGATGGGAAAACTTCATTGAGACAGATAAACTCAACCCTGATGTCCAAATTCAGTTTATTGATGTCCGTGCTGAACAGCCGCGCAATCTCGCGATAACAGTCATAGATGTACCGCCTGTTATACTAAAGGAACAGAAAGCATCCTATCTTGTTGCACGTGTCCGTAATTTCAGCGATGCGGCTGTTGATGATCTGCCGGTTCGTCTTTTTATAGATGGAAATATAATTCACACTGTTCAGCTTAACATTGAACCTGACGACCTCGCGGATGTTGCCTTCAAGGTTGATTTTCAAGATGAGGCGACACATACAGGTTGGGTTGAATTACCTGAAGATGTGCTTGCTGTTGATAACAAACGCTATTTCACTTTACAAAGTCTGCGATCAATCAGAGTTCATGCGGTTAGCGACAAACCGAAGACGCAAACCCGCTACCAGACAACAGAAACGTTTTTCATGAAAAGGGCGATTGCAGCGGGTAGTGCGGCAGTACCGATTGATTTTATAGAATCGAGTTCGGTGCCGGATACATCGACACTCGATCGTACGGATGTTCTGGTTCTCGCCAATGTCGCGAGACTTTCTTCTGAAGAAGCTGGACGTGTGGCAGATTATGTTGCTGGGGGCGGCGGTTTGATCGTAACAGTGGGTGATAATATAGACGTTGATCTCTATGCGCAGCGTCTTGGTGGTGAGATGGGTGTGATGCCTTGCCTTTTCGTCCGACCCGTCGGCGACGCATTTGATCGTCAGCAATTCCGCGTCCTTGCGACAGTGAAATACGAACATCCGATTTTTGTCCCGTTCAAAGAACCGAACCACGGTGATTTTGGTAAAGCGCGGTTTTATAGATTTTTTCAGGCGGTGCCGACAGAAAATGCGACGATCATCGCTTCTTATGATGATGGCAGCCCCGCGCTCTTTGAAAAACCTTATGGAAACCTTGGGCGTGTCCTCTGTTTTACTTCAACGATAGACAGGGAATGGAACGATCTACCGATTCGTGCTGTTTATTTGCCTTTTCTGCATGAATCTATTAAATATCTCGCGCTTAAAGATGTGGAGACTGTTCCCGACTACCGTGTCGGTGATAGTATTGAGATAAAGGTTTCTGAAACCGAAAATATAACGCAGCGTGGAGAGGTCGCTGTTTTCAATCCAAACAACGTTGAGACGCGCTTGCAAAGCGACAAAGATATTACAACGACGGCAGAGAATGTCTCACAGGGCAGTGCCTTTTATACAGATACATCAATACCCGGTATCTATTCAGTTCATAGGTCTGGCACAGAATCTTCAGACTACTTTGTGGTTAACATTGATACCACTGAGTCTGATCTTGCGGCACGCGATGTTGAGGAACTTGCGAGTATGTTGAAAGGCACGGCAGATAAATCGGTTGAGGATAAACCTACGCCGGAACTGGTGGCGCAATACCATGAGGATGTTGAAAAAAATCAAAACGTATGGATTTATCTCATGTTAGCGGTTTTTGCTTTGGCGGTAACGGAGATGTTCCTTGCTAACCGTGTTTAGGTTTTTAGATGATGGATATCTGGACGCAGCTCCAGGGACTAATACATTAAAAACGATGTCCAGGAGGTCATAGTTAGAAAAATGAACTTTGAACCGAGTGCCCCGATTGAGGTACCACAAGTTGTATCCGATGAGCAGATCCAATTTTTTGTAGAAAACGGATATCTTGTGGTCCCAGATCTGCTCTCCATTGATGAGATAGAGGAGTTGCGACAGGATACTGTTACGCTTGCCAAAGGTGGGCATCCGTGTGACAGCCTCAAACCGCTTTCTGACGATGTCAGCGATGACGAAGCGATTGGCCGTATTCTTTGTATCCATCAACCCCATTTTGTCAGTCCGGTTATTGAGAAGTACGTCAAACACCCGAAAATCTGTGGTATCTTGAGTCAGATAACTGCTGCACATTTACCGTACTGGGATGGAAGTGTCAAGTGTATGCAGTCGATGCTCTTTGTAAAACCCCCCGATTTTCAAGGGCAGGCATGGCATCAGGACGAATTTTATATTCCGACCCGTGATCGCTCCTTGATTGGTGCGTGGACCGCAATGGACGATGCAACCATAGAAAATGGGTGTTTATGGGTCCTCCCCGGTTCACATCGTCGAGGTTATCTCTATCCGCAGAGGGACCACGAGAATCCAGATGAGTTCGATTTTGCTGGGGAGAGTTACGGTTTTGATGACACAGATGAGGTACCGGTTGAAGTTAAAACCGGCTCATTGGTTTTCTTTAACGGGTATCTGCTCCATCGGTCACGTAAAAACCGTGGTGATACCTACCGTAGGGTTTTAGTGAACCATTACTGTAATTCTTGGTCGCTGCTACCTTGGTCAATTCAAGACGGAGAGCGTCCTGCAAGTGCTGATCGACGCTGCATTATACCTGTTTCTGGTGTTGACCCCTATGCGTGGAAGGGGTACGATACACCGCCTAAGAACGTTTCGCTGCGAACCTGCCAAGCTGTTCGACAAATGGAGGCATCGGATGCAGACTAAGCTTCTTACTGAGCTCAGGCAAGCGTTAGAGACCATGCTATCGCGAATTGAGACGGGTGAAGATATATTAGAACAGTTGCAACAGATTGACGCGTTGCATCAGGAACTCACTCCGTCGGATCCGAAAATGTTACAGCATTATCTTGAGAGGAAAAGTTATACAAAGGCATTAGCATTGCTCGAAACCTTAGAATAGTTATCAGTTTTCAGTCTTCAGTTTCCAGTCCAGAGGGTTTTCTGCAACAATCTTCCCATGTGTTGGAATACTCAAAGTTTTTGGGAAGTGTTACCGAACGCCTCTTGTTACTAATAACTGACAACTGATAACTGGTAACTCATAAATAGGAAAGGAAGAATGGAAACCAGAGAGGATGGACGGCGACCAGATGAACTGCGTCCCGTCACAATCAAACGACACTACATCAAACATGCGGAAGGCTCGGTCCTCATCGCGACGGGTGATACCCGTGTTATATGCACTGCCTCTGTCATAGACCAACAGCCCCGTTTCATGCGCACCCAGCGTATCAAAAATAAGGGATGGGTAACAGCGGAATACTCAATGTTGCCCCGCTCTACTTCTGAACGGATGCAACGTGAGATAACTCGTGGAGGTGTCAGCGGTAGAACCCAGGAAATTCAACGTCTTATCGGACGTTCCTTGCGTGCTGCTGTAGATTTATTTGCTTTGGAAGAACGAACGGTTTGGGTGGATTGTGATGTCATCCAAGCGGATGGTGGCACACGCACTGCATCTATTACCGGTGCTTTCATTGCACTCTGGGATGCCTGTCAAAGGCTCGTTAAAAACAGAAAAATTAAAAATTTCCCTATTATCGACAACATTGCTGCCACAAGTGTTGGACTTGTTGGGGGTCAACCGCTGTTAGACCTCTGTTATACGGAAGACTCGACGGCGGATGTTGATATGAACATTGTTATGACAGGGAGTGGAAAATTTATAGAGATACAAGGTACAGCCGAAGAAAAACCGTTTTCGCGTACCGACTATGATCAAATGCTGGATCTCGCCGTTGGCGGTATACAACAACTCGTCCGGCTTCAGAATCAGATGATGTTGGAGAATTTAGATGAAGCTCGTATTGGCGACGCGTAACCCAGGGAAGGTGAGAGAGCTCACAAACATGCTCCATGGTGAAGCCACTTCTAAACAACAGATCGAAGTTGTCTCTTTGGACAGGTATCCGGAGGTTCCAGAAGTGGTTGAAGATGGGAAAACGTATATGGAGAATGCCATCAAAAAGGCATCTATTATTGCTGCATATACATCGCATCTTACCCTTGCTGATGACGCTGGGTTGGAAGTAGATGCCCTCGGTGGCGCGCCAGGCATCAATTCCAAACGCTGGGCGGGCGAAGATGCAACGGATGATATCCGGATTGCGAAACTTCTTCAGGCACTTAAGGGAGCTGCCAATCGGCGTGCCCGGTTTATCGCCGCAATTGCGGTGGTACGCCCTAATTCCGATCCTGAAGGAGTTCTGGGTGTTTGTGAGGGGCACATCAGGCCCACGCCGGTTGGAAAAAACGGTTTCGGTTATGACCCAGTGTTTGTGCCTGATGGTTATAATCAGACTTTCGCGGAATTAGGGGAAGCAATAAAAAATCAGATTAGTCACAGAGCAAAGGCGTTGGAACAAGCAATCGCCTTACTTTAATAGCAGTCAGCAATCAGCCATCAGCCGTCAGCACTGATAGCCGGTTTCTGATGGCTGGTTGCTAATAAAGAGGAGAAAATGGCAGCACTTAACGATTTACGCAACGGGTTGGTTATCCGACTCAACGATACGATTTACACTATAGTCAGCTGTGAGCACGTCAAGCCAGGGAAAGGTGGTGCCTTTGCCCGAACGAAGATTAAACGTGTTTCTGACGGTGCCGTCTTGGACAGAACATTTCGTTCCAACGAGAATATTGAAACCGTTAGACTCATGGATCACCAGATGCAGTATATGTACCGGGATGGGGACGGGTTGTGGTTTATGGATAACGAAACGTTTGAACAACACGTACTGCCTATGGATCTCATTGGGGATGACTTGAAGTTTCTAAAAGAGGGTGAAACTGTTACCGTCAAGATGGAAGGGGCAATCCCGCTTGCTGTTGAACTTCCGAACTTTGTTGAGCTTCAGATTGTTGAGACCGACCCTGGATTACGAGGTGATACTGTCAGCGGTGGTTCAAAGCGCGCTACGCTTGAAACAGGTGGTGTTGTTAATGTTCCTTTGTTTATTCAAAACGAAACGCGCATCAAAGTTGACACACGCACCGGAAAATATGTAGAAAGGATATAATAGTCGTCAGTCATCGGTTACCAGTTTTCAGTAGGTGTCGTCCACACAATAACCTTCGCGAGAGAGTTATCCTGTTGTCGTCATTAACTGACAACTGACGGCAGACAACTGATAACTATCAAAAAAAGAAATGCGTCAAAACAAATCCAAGGATAAATCTCAATCTGCTGAGCAGGACTATAGTGAAGTCTTAGAAATTGTTGAGCAGTTGGCGGAAATTCTTGACCGCACCGACCTCTCGGAAGTCCGCATCCGGGACAACGAATTTGAAATTCAGGTTTCCAGACAGCGAGGGAATCCGGGGGGATATGAACAATCTTCGCTACGACCGGCGGAGACGGGCGCAGCAATGGGGGCACCGCAGCTGCCTGCAGAAAATGCTGAGACGGGGGGCGGTACACAAGCGAATAATGCCTTCATCAGTGCACCTATGCCCTCGCGCTTCTATCGTTCTCCTGCGCCTGACGAGCCGCCTTTTGTAAAAGTAGGTGATATAGTGGCGACAGGTGAACCGGTTGCCGTCCTTGAAGTCATGAAAACGTACAATCCGGTGGAAGCTCCGTTTAACTGTGAGATTTTAGAAATTCTCGCTGAAGATGGTGAGGCGGTTGAATATGCCCAACCGTTGTTCCGAGTGAAGCAGACCTAGGTTACTTCTACCGAATGGCAATCAACGGTTAGTAGCGCGTGTGGTCTTGATTCTCACTGCGAAACAGTTTTCACAGTTTCCGCAAGCGGGTGACTGATTGCTGGTTGTTGAAAGCCAATGGCTAATAAAAAAACATGATAAAAAAAATACTGATAGCAAACCGCGGTGAAATCGCTGTCCGCATCATCCGCGCATGCAAAGACATGGGAATTAAGACGGTAGCGATCTACTCAACCGCTGATGAGGACGCACTACACGTTAAATACGCTGATGAGTCGATCTGTATCGGACCACCCCCCTCAACTGAAAGTTATCTCAAGTACTCCAATATTATCACAGTTGCGGATTATGCGAATGTCAACGCTATTCATCCTGGCGTAGGATTTCTGGCTGAGGACGCACAATTTGCAGAAATTTGTGAGGCGCACGAAATAAAGTTCATTGGCCCCTCTATTGAGAACATTCAGACGATGGGGGACAAGGTGAAGGCGCGCGAGACTGTCGCGAAAGCAGGCTTAAAACTTATACCCGGCAGCCAAGGCGGAAGACGCAAAAATAGCAAAAAAGGGACAGTTGACACCGCCGAGGAGGCTGTACAGCTTGCTGAGAAAATTGGTTATCCTGTTGGAATAAAAGCGGTTGCGGGGGGTGGTGGACGTGGCATCCGAATCGCAGAGAACCGTCCGAGCCTTTTTAATCTTTTTCACACAGCGAAAGCAGAGGGTGAAGCGGCGTTTGGTAATGGGGATGTCTACATTGAAAAATGGATTGAGGAAGCGCGGCATATTGAAGTGCAGATCCTTGGTGATATGCACGGCAACGTTGTTCACTTAGGGGAACGTGAATGCTCTATTCAGCGTAAACAACAGAAACTTCTCGAAGAAGCACCCGCGGCTTCTATTTCACCTAAACTGCGCAGCGATATCTGTAAAGCCGCTGCGAAAGCCGCAAAAGCAATCGGCTACATAAATGCTGGAACCATTGAGTTTGTTGTTGATAAAGACGAGAATTTCTTTTTCTTAGAAATGAATACACGGATTCAAGTCGAGCATACGATCACTGAGAGTATAACCGGTATTGATCTTATTAAAGAACAGATTCGACTCGCAATGGGGGACGAACTCGGATACAACCAATCTGATGTTCAAATTCAGGGGCATGCGATTGAATGCAGAATTAATGCCGAAGACCCAGCAAATCAATTCATGCCTTCACCAGGACTCGTCACAGCCTACCAACCTCCGGGTGGTATCGGTATTCGGGTTGATGGGTATCTCTATACGGGGTATACCGTTCCCTCACATTATGATTCACTCGTCGCGAAACTCGTCGCGACGGGTCGGGATCGGGAGGAGGCGATGGCACGTTTGAAACGCGCATTATCTGAATTTGAAATTGAAGGCATAAAGACCACGATTCCGCTCTACCAGAATATCCTCAACGATGAACGCTTTCACAATGGCGACATTTTTACCAATTTCTTAGAAACATGAAAAATAGCCATCAGCAGAATAGTGGTCAGCGGTCAGCGGTCAGCGGTCAGCAAGAGGGCTGCCTCGCAGTAAAAGTTCGCCCAGGAAACCTCGTAACTGACAGCCGATGGCTGATAACTGATAGCCAATATCACGTGTATGCCTTCTTCGTAGCATTTTCAGTCTTTATGCTATCGGTTTCCATAACTGTAAATGCCGTTACCTTTGTTGATGCCACGAATGAAGCCGGCATTCGTTTCCAGCATTCAAGTGGAACCCGCTCCAGCCTACTTCCAGAAGATATGGGCTCCGGCGCAGGTTTTGCGGATGTAGATAACGATGGGGACA
>CAZGAW010000049.1:31223-34187 GCA_964523645.1 uncultured bacterium
CCAGAAGATATGGGCTCCGGCGCAGGTTTTGCGGATGTAGATAACGATGGGGACATCGATCTTTACATCGTTAATATTCCAGGTCCCTTTACCCCAAATGCAACCCGTAATACTGGCAACACAAATGCCCTCTATCGGAACAACGGGGATGGAACGTTTACAGACATCACGAGCACTGCAGGCGTTGGACATCAAGGATACGGTATGGGGTGCGTTTTCGCGGATTACGATGGGGATGCTGACCTCGACCTTTATCTTACCAACTATGGTGAAAATGTTCTTTATCGGAACAACGGGGACGCTACTTTTACCGATGTGACCGAAGTTACCGGTGTCGGTTGTGAATTGTGGAGTACCGGTGCGGCCTTCGCAGATGTTGACGGGGATACCGACTTGGATCTCTACGTTTGCAACTATGTCACCTACGATTTAGAAAAATTGGAACAGATGAAGGAAGAGTCCTTACAATCAGGGAAACCCGTGCCGAGTGCCTTAAATCCACATGTCTTTGAACCACAGGATAATGTTTTTTATCGGAACAACGGAGACGGCACTTTTACCGATGCAACTAATGAAGTAGGCATCGCGGCAGCAGGTGGTAGAAGCATGCAAGCCATCTTTAGCGACTTTGATAATGATAATGATCTCGACCTCTATGTTGCGAATGATACTTCCGATAACTATGTCTATCGCAATGATGGCAGTGGGAGGTTTACGGATGTCAGCGCAGCATCGTGGGCGGCAGATTTTCGGGGTTCTATGGGACTGACGGCGGGTGATTACGATGCTGACGGTGATATGGATCTTTTTATGAGCCATTGGGTTGACGAGGAAAACGCGCTTTATAGAAATTTGTTGAAAGAAGCAGCCGGCAGTCAACAGTCGGCAGTTGGTAAGGAGCCGTTTGTGGCAGAAAGCCAACACATTAGGTTCGTGGATGAGTCCTATACCGCCCTGCTCGCTGAAGAGAGCATCAAACAGATTGGGTGGGGGACCTCCCTCTTTGATTATGACAATGATGGTGATTTAGATATCTTTGTAACGAATGGCAGCACTTTCCAAGAACTCAGCCGACCAGAGGTGCTTATTCCGCAGGCGGATATGTTGTTCCAAAACAATGGAGATGAGACATTCACCGATGTTAGTCAGGGGGTAGGCATCGCGGCCCTCCCCATCCGGGTGGGACGCGGGGCGACATTTGGAGACTATGATAATGATGGCGATGTCGATATTTTTGTTGTCAATAACCATGCACCACCGACGCTGTTGCGCAATGAGGGCGGAAACCGAAACAATTGGCTTCAGATTAAACTGGTTGGAAGTGGCACGAATCGAGATGCCATCGGTGCGAAAATTCAGGTGAAAACGGCGGATCATACGCAGATCCGAGAAATTTATGCCGGTGATAGTTACATGTCTTTTAACAGTCTCATTGCTGAATTTGGCGTGGGGAATGCTACACAGATTGAGACGTTACAGGTTACTTGGCAAAACGGAGAGACGCAGAAACTTCATAATGTGCCAGCAAACCAGCGTATTCGTATAACGCAGGAATAGCCGTCAGCCGTCGGCAGTCAGCGGTCAGCAAAAAGATTTTCTTGCGGATAGCCATTAAAAATGAACAACTACTTTTACCTGTTTATTTCTATAGTTTTAATCTTGCTCGCATGTGGTGGAGATCCTACCATTGAGCGAGGTAAAGCGTTTCTTGAAACGGGGGATACTACATCTGCTATTCAACAGTTTCAGGCAGCGGTTAAGCAGAATCCTTCCAATGCTGAGGCATATTATCAACTCGGTTTGGTATATGAAGGGTTAGCGGATGTTACGCGAGCGAGTGATGCGTTCACGAATGCAGCAAGGTTGGCACCACAACGCGGGGAAATTAACTTGGCACTCGGACGCGTTTATTGGCAGAGTGGGGAGCGTTCCCTTGCGCGCATTGAGTTCCAGAGGCTGCTAAACGGTTCCCCAAAAGAGGAAATCCTCCGTCAGTTAGCGGGAATCACAGGTGATGCCTATCAAGTCCAACGCTTACGTACCGAAGGCAGCGACGACTATGAGCAGACCTTTACCGAAAAAGGGAATATGATGACGTTTACTGCGAAGTACACAGACGATTATAGTCCCGCTATTTCACCTGATGGAAAATGGCTCGCTTTTGCCTCAAATCGCCTCGAAAACACCGAGTTATATCTTATGGATATCGCAACTCGCACGCTCCAGCAGCTCACACATACCGATGAACTTGACGAATACATGCCTGCTTTTTCGCCGGATGGTAAGTCCATTGCCTTTGTTACAGAGCGTACACGTGGCGGTATGATGCTACCACCCGTCCAAGCGAGTGGTTCTGATCCAAAGAGTGCTACGATCTACCTCATGGATGTTGACGGAAGAAACCAACGCCCGTTAATCGATATAGCGGGTGCACAGCGCGCCCCCGTGTTTTCACCGGATGGACAAAAAATTGCATTTGAATCCAAAGCACCGACACAGGAAACTGAAAGCCAACCCGGAAGCGTTGAGAACAATGACACATTAGAAATCTACGTCATTCACGTCGATGGCACAAACAAGAAGCAGCTAACACATAATGATGTGGATGATGGACATCCAACGTGGGCACCCAATGGAAAACAGATTGCGTTCACCGGAATGGTGGATGATGTCTATCAGATTTTCAGCATCAACACAACAGGCGGTACGGCAAAACAGTTAACATTTGACGGAGCAAGCCACTACCATCCCACTTTCAGTTCAGATGGCAAGCGGATTATCTATGTATCAAACGCGCATAACCATTATACGCTCTGGATGATGGACGCCAACGGTACAAACAAAACCCAACTCACCAATCACATCGGTGCACATTTTGAACCGAGCCTTTCACAGGACGGGAAAAAACTGGTATTTAGTTCTGACCGTTCCGATCACATGCGAATCTATCTTATGGATTTGACA
>CAZGAW010000050.1:0-33993 GCA_964523645.1 uncultured bacterium
CCGCGCTGATTCTACTATTTTACCACATACTTATGTTTTACTCAATATGAGTTCTTTGAGAATGCCACACAGTCATAAGAGTCTATCAGAGAATGTTGTTTGACACACGACACCCGTATCTGAGAGCAAGTCCCACGTATTCATTTTTCATTTACTTGCCATTATAAAGTATAATATCTATAATCCTGTAAATCACAGGAATCACAAAAGTCAAGGTCAATCACAGTTCAGACAGCAGACACCCCATAGCCAACAGTGTCTGCGGCAAGACACCCCACGTTCTCGAAATCCGCGTCCTCTGCGTCAATCCGAGATTCAGCCGAGAAAATGAAAAATGTTACACTTTTCACCAAATTATTTTTTTCTAACAGAGAATCGCAACAGAGAAATACCCAATAAATCCACGCCACCCGTGGATTTTCAGCCGAAACGTCCACAGAAATGTCAATTTAAAAATGTTATAAAAACGTAACATTTTGGAAAATTATTCCGAACGCTACTATGAATGCCGCTGGATAAAAATTTGTTTCGCATTACAGATGTATGGTATAATGTGCTGAACTGGAGGAAACCATGCAGCAATCTAATATTATTGAATATTGGACGGAGAAAGCAGCAGCGGAAGCACACCAACAGGGCCTTGAACAGGGCCTTGAACAGGGCCTTGAACAAGGTATGAAGGAACGCGCCCGTGAGGACATCCTTGAAGTCTTAGAGCTTCGATTACAGCCTGATGCGGCACGCACTTTCAAGCCGGTATTAGAAACAATTGAGGATTCCCAACGCCTTAAGCAGTTGCATCGCGCCGCAATCTTAGCAGAAAGTCCAGAGGATTTCCAGAGGGCTTTAGCGTCAAACGGAGAGTAAACCTCGCGAAGGAAAACAAGAAATATGATAGAAAGACCAGTCGTATTTTACAATCAGGGACAACAGATAAACGGGATACTGCATTCACCGGTGGGTTACGATGCACCGTGTCCGGCGGTTGCTTTTTTCCACGGATTCACGGGAACGAAGGTTGAACCGCATCGGATATTCGTCAAAACTGCACGAGAACTCGCCACTATAGGGTTCCATGTGCTCCGCTTCGATTTTCGCGGCTCTGGGGACAGTGCAGGCGATTTCTCAGAGATGACGATTGGCGGTGAAGTTTCCGATGCTATCAAGTCGATTGATGTTCTCACGGCTATGCCGGGGGTGGATTCTGATCGCATCGGTATTCTCGGCTTGAGCATGGGCGGGTGTGTTGCAGCGTTTGTCTCTGGACAAGATGCGCGTGTGAAATCAACGGTGATGTGGGCACCGCTCTCGGACGATCCGCCGGATCGGAAACAGGAGATATTGGAACGGTCCGCGCATACGCCGACACCGGAGGAAATCGCGGCACTAAACCCAAACATCGTTGGGAAAGCATTCTACGAAGAACTTACCAAAATATCCCCTTCTGCTACGATTCAGGCGTTCACAGGCGCGCTCCTCGTGATTCACGGCAGTGGTGATGATGTGGTGCCGGTCTCCCACGGCAGACGCTACTACGAATTGATGAAAGGGCGCGACGCTTTGACGGAACTTGAAATCGTTGATAAGGCAGACCACACCTTCAATACGGTTGCATGGGAGCAGGCGGTGATTGCCAGATCCGTTGCATGGTTTCAACGGACGCTGGTATAAGGAGACACAACGATGAAAGATTCGGGAACATGGCGAGAATATATGATTCAACGCCTCGCTTCCGATTCGGGAGGGGTGAAGGATTATCTCCAAGCAATTATGGAGGAATACCAAACTTTTGGAGACCCTCGGGTTGTCCTATTGGCACTCCGAACCGTTGCTGAGGCGGAGGGGGGCATATCAGCACTTGCCAAAAGAATTAACGCTGAGCCGGAGACGCTCTCAGAAGAACTATCAAGCGATAAGGCTTTAACGATTGACACGCTTAGAACCATTCTTAACGCATTCGGATGCAGACTTTCAATTGAACCTCTGACGGCAGAAAATCCTCACCATCCTACACTTATTCTCCAAACCCAAGACTGATGCGGATTGCTTCCAGTGCGACTGTCGCGTCTTCCAAATTCGGTGGCTGATTGGCAGTGTCTCGGATTTCAGAGAGCCATAACGCCTGAAGCGTCGGTTGCGGTGAGTCTGGTATGGAAAGCGGTGTCACGCCAGAAGGTGTTGTGCAGTGCCATTCGCCGCCGGCATCGCTGATTGTGCCTTCGGCGAGGACGTATCGCTCGTGTTCCTCAGCGGCGTTAATTGCGATGCCCCCTGCCCATGTCCATTGCCCGACCCCACCCCGTTTGAACTCAACAGTGAGTGTGTTGACAAACCGATCGTACTGTCCGTTTTCCCTTAATCCTTCGTAGACGGCATTTCTTTTAACAGACGCAGCTCCACCAAAGAAATCCACAATCGGATAGATATGGTAGATAAAAAAGTGAGCGGGTGTACCTGACACCGACAGATTGAAAAGAATCTCAGGACGTGCACCGCGCCCGGGGGTAAGGCGTACGAAAGAGGTCAGCAACAGATCACCGAGTTCACTTATTTTTTCCTTAAGTGCTTTGTGGGTGTTGGAGACCGCCTCTGGATGTGAGACGCGCAGCACACGACCTCGTTCTTCAGCAAGTTTCAGTGTGGTTTTCCCTTCACTAACATCGCTGGCGAGCGGATATTCTACGAAAACGTGTTTATCTGCTCGCAATGCGGCAAGCGTCATCTCGCCGTGACTATCGTTGTGGGTACAGATGACGACCCCATCTATATCTTCACGTTCAACCAAACGAGGCCATTCGGGAATAAAGACGGTCTCGTGTTCTTTGGCGAGTTGCGTGCCTGTCTGTTCGTTTCTGGAGGCGATCGCTACGATTTCGGCATCTGGAATTGAAGCAAATCGTGTGAGATGATGCCGTGCCATCCCGCCTGAACCGATAATTCCGATTTTAATCTTGGTCATATTCTTCTATTGATCTTCCACAGAGAGGAGGTGCTTGGGTGAAGATTCGGTAGATTACCGATTTACTGACGGTTCCGGTGGAGCAGGTATCGGCTCGGTGAAGGGTTCATTCCGTGCCTCTGCAGCAAGGCGGCGATTGTTCCATTCAGCGATCTCTTGGTTCCATTCAACAATCTCTTGATAGGCCTCCGCTTTGCCTTCTGCTTTTGCTTCAGCAAAGCGTCTTCTCCGTCTATCCTGATAGTCTTTCCAACGCGAAAACATGATAACACATCCCTCCAGAGACATCGTCAGACCTGTTGACCATGCCAAAGCATGAGGTTTACTTTTTAACGTCGTGTAAATCGCATCGCTCCACTCTTGCGCCTCAATCAAAATCTCGTGCAGAAAAACCCCGACCAGTATTGCAAACAGAGCGAGTGTGAATCGAATTAAAGCATCCTCAGCATCTCGGACAGTAAACAAAGCAGACCGAGACTCCGTATTTTCCATAAGTGTCCTTTCGACTACTTATCACGCGGGCAGTTCTTAAAATGCCACCGCATACTAAAGAGGATATCCTTTCAGAGATTTATCGTGACTTTGAAATCAATCCTCGCTGCACTTTAGAGAATATTTTAGCAGTTTTTCAACTGATATTCCAGAAAAAATATAGTGCCTATGCCCAACCTTGGCTTTCGCCACCGACGCGAGCGGCACTAATTTTCTCGTAATAACCACTTTTCCGATAAGCCGTCAAGGGTTGCGGATCGCGTCCCATTTCCAAGCGGACCTGCTCCAACAGCGGATTTACATCCGTTTCATAGGCGCGTTGGAGGATAGATTCTGCTTCAACCAGATCAGCAGCATCCTGCGCGACAGCGAGTGCCTTCCGGTCAACGAGGAGTGCCTTCGCATACGCCTTTTGCAGATTGCAGACAGACTGAATACTCGCTTCTACCTTCGGTTTCAGGTTGTGGCTTTGATCAATCATGTAAGCGATGTCGGTTTCCGTGTTCGGATCGAGTTCCGCGGCGACCAGTTCGGTGTAAATCAGGAAGAGTTCCTGTGGGTTGATAGAGCCGACCGTCAGATCGTCGTCTGCGTATTTCCGACAGTTGAAATGGAATCCACCGAGTTTCCCTTCATCAATCAGATAGGCGACGATGAACTCGATATTCGTGCCTTGCGGGTGGTGTCCTAAGTCGATGAGGACCTGTGCCTTCTCGCCGAGTTTCGTCGCCATGAGGTAGGCAGTGCCCCAATCGGCGAGGTCGGTATGGTAAAATGCGGGTTCAAAGAATTTATACTCGATAAGCATACGGGTGGCATCTGGAAGTGCGTCGTAGACTTCGGCTAACGCTTCTTGCATCCACTGCTTGCGTTTTCTGAAATTTGCCTGACCAGGGAAGTTGGTGCCGTCTGCGAACCACAAGCTGAGCAGATCCGAACCGGTTTTCTCCATGATGTCAGCACACTCAAGCATGTGATCAATTGCGAGACGGCGGATACTGGCATCTGGGTTACAGACGCTTCCGAGTTTATACGCCTGATCTTGGAAGACGTTCGGGTTGATTGCGCCGATGCCGATACCGACATCTGCGGCGTACTGTTTCAAGGCACCCCAATCGTCTGTTTTATCCCACGGGATGTGGAGGGCGACGGTGGGCGCAATACCTGTGAAGCGATGAACGGTGGCTGCGTCTTCCAAACGTTCAGCGGCGTTTCGTGCTGCACCGGGTTGCTCAAAGACTCCAAATCGGGTGCCGGAATTACCGTAGCCCCATGACGGCGTTTCGATGTGTTGCGTTTTCAGCAGGTCTTTGACTGCTTCAATCTGAATTCCCTGTTTTTCTAACGTTTCCGCTAAAAGATCATAAGCGAGATTGCTCATTGTGTTTCATTCCTTTCTTGAGTAGTTGTCAGTTGTCAGTCTTCAGTCTTCAGTTAAGAGGTTTTCTGTAACAATCTACCGTGTGTTGGAATATGCCAAAAAGGGTAGTTTTTTACAAACCGCTCTTTAACCGACAACCGATAACCGATAGCTGACAACTATATGATCAGTTCTTGAAATATCTGTACAAGTTTCTCTTGCGTAGCGTTCGGATCTTCAATGATGATCCGTGCGCCACCGATAACGTCCATGAACCCTAATTCACGCGGATATCGAGGGACAACGTGCAGATGAAAGTGCGGGATGCTCGCACCGGAGGCATCCCCCATGTTATAGCCGACGTTGAAGCCGCGAGGTTGATAAGCGCACGTCAACGCCTCAAAACAGAGACATTGGAGTTCGTGAAGGTCGCAAACCTCTTCCTGATTCAACTCCCGTACGTCAAGCACATGCCGATTCGGAAAAATTAAGAGGTGTCCTGGGCTGTAAGGATAGAGGTTAAGCGATATGGTGAAACGTTCGGTTCGATGGACCTCAAGTCGTTCGACTTTATCATTTTTTTCGACAATTGCACATAAGATACACGGTACATCTGGACGGTTTTTTCCTTTGGCATAAGGCAGTTTATTCGGTACGAAGAGGTTATGTCGCATAAAGAAGCTTCCTGTATCTTTTATAGTACGCCGGGTCAATAAAGGCAGATTTTGGGTTTCTTGAAAAAAGGTTAAATTTTTCACACATATTATGATATATTATTTTCGTAAAGCTTGCAAGCAGATAATTATTAGCGGTCAGTTGTCAGCAGTCGGCAGTCAGTGAAGCGCGTTTAGCGAAGTCGTCGGTACACGCCGTTAAACTTCGATTTTTTTGAAACCAGATAAGTCTGAACATATCCGATGCGCTTTATTTTTCGTCAGGCCCGCTTTCCCATCAACGGCTTTGCACATAGTATTCCTTCCAGATGACATGGACAATCCTTGCTCGCGAACCATGAATTGCGGGCATCTTGTAGGAGATTTTTGATGGAAAATAGAAATTCCTTTGCCCCCGCGCCACTTGGTGTAGAAGGTGAAGATGTGACCACTTGGGCACTTCCCAAAGGCGCAATTGCACGATTCGAGCGCGGCGGTGTTGGTGATATGGCATTCTCACCGGATGGACGCCATCTCGCTGTCGCAACGAAGATAGGACTTTGGTGGTATGAAGTCGTGACGATGTCGCCTCTAGCACTCTGGGAAATCGAACGCGGGATGGTGTCTAATATTGCCTTCTCGCCTAACGGCAAATGGATAGCCATTAGCAACTGGGATAAGGTTTTAACTGAATTTACCTGTATATGCAAGAAAAACGTGACTTTTTTTCCTGTTTCGGTGTATACTATTATCTCAACCCCACAAAACCTAACGCCAAGCGGCTGAAACCAGTTTTGCCGCGCCCGATGAGGATAAACGAAATGCCCACCCGGCACCCACTTCTGGACGTTACGGAAATTGATACAGATATTGAGGCGTATCTGAAGCAGATTAGCGAGACCATGCATCGGTTCCCGGAACACGATTCGGGATGTCAATCATTTCAGGCAGTGGTAGATGACCAACGTTGGTTCGTCAAACACAGTAACATCCCACAAAGCGTCACGTGGCTCAAACAGGCTGTTCGTTTCCACGCTGCTGTCCAGCACGAGGCACTCCCACAATTGCACAACGCTTTCACCACATCCGATGGATTCGCGTTAGTCTACAATTGGGTAGAAGGTGAAGGTTTACGTCCAGAGCGGGAACTTGATGTAGGTGAAGTGCATCCGCGGGATAGGTTCTGTGCGCTGCCAGTGTCTGAAATCATTGACGCACTTAACGTTATTTATGATGTCCACGTTCTCATCGAAAAAAGGGGTTTCATCGCTGAAGACTTCTACGACGGTTGTATTATTTATGACTTTGAGAAAAAACAGATACATCTGTACGATTTCGACCACTACCACCCGGAACCTTTCATAAATGACCGAGGACGACTCTACGGTTCAAGTCGCTTTATGGCACCTGAGGAATTTCAGAAGGGTGAGCGAATCGACGAAAGGACAAACGTTTTTATGTTAGGACGTACGGCGTTCGTATTGCTTGCCAATAACAAGGATTCACGGGATGACTGGAAGGGGAACAGTGCCATGTGGCATGTTGCCAAGAAAGCAACAAATCCAGACAAACAGTTCAGATATCAATCTGTCCAAGCGTTTGTTTCAGCATGGCACGCCGCGATTATGGAATAATGCCCAGGAGGCGCATAAATAAAAAATGCGAAAAATTACTGACAACGAAATACAATTCTTCAACGATAACGGCTATCTCATCCTGAAAGGCGTCATCCAACCCGATGAACTCGCCGTTATCCAACATGAAAGTCAGCGACTAATTGACGAGATTTTGGCGGGTGGACCCGCCGACCCATGGTGCAACCGTGGACCGGAAGGGATTCCTTACTATCTGACCTATTTACACTCGCATCCCAACGAATTCTCCCTACGATTGTTAGCACACCCGACCATTGGCGATCTGCTCCACCGGATCATCGGCCCCGATTTTATTCCGTGCTATGAATCCCTCGTTTTCAAACTCCCGAAACACGGTTCCTCTGTTCGTTGGCATCGTGATGGGAATGCGATCCGTGAAAACCATCCGATCTTCAACGTCGATATATACATAGACGACTCTACCGTTGATAACGGGTGTGTCTGGGTAGTCCCGAAGAGCCATCTCTGGGGGATTGAGGAAGCGCAAGAGGTTATTGAGAGAGGTGAAGCCAATTTTGAACGTGAAGACGCAGTGCCAGCAGAAGTCGAACCCGGTGACATTCTGCTCCACCATACCAAAGTCTTGCACGGGAGTAAAATCAACACGAGCGATACGCTCCGTAGGGTCATCTACTTTGATCAGCGGACACCGCGTTGGAACGAGCGGTATAAGTGGTGGCAAAACGAATTCCTCACAGAACGCTGCAAACTCTATCAACGCGCCCTCCACGAACGCCGCACGAATCCTTACACATCGGACACCGAGCAGTTTGCTTACGAGGTGCCATCCGACATGCCGACATGGGATCCAAATGAGGATTTTGATCTACGGATTCAGCACCGCGCGTATGCGTATCAAGAATAGCAGAAAGCGTTCTGTAGACATGACTTAATTATATTTAATGTGAATCGAATGTAAGCGATTGGCGTATTACGTAGGTTGGGTAGAAGGGAACCGACCAAAAACCTCATGGCGCGGATGATGTTCAACGACACTGAGCAACCTGAAATCTCGAAAATATGAGTGAAACCCAACACATTCTTACTGATAACGCTGGATTGTTGGGTTTCGCTATGTCCACTTATACAAAACAGGGTATCACAGATTGGCATGTTCTGGATAAGCCAAAAGGCTCTTGGTTTGCCCCGCTCTACCTGAGGAAACACCCAAGCAAAAACACCTACGAAAACCACGCTTGCAATTTTATTATGGAACTCACGTTATATGTAGATGCCTGAGCAAACGCAATTTGAGACCTCACCGCTGGACGTATTGGAGACTTATCTCATGAAGAAAACCGTCTTTTCAACATTTTTGGCGTTTACCTTTCTTCTTATGCTCTCTCAACTAAACGCCCTCGCCGAGGACAGTACACGCTGGCGTTTGCCAGAGGGTGCCAAAGCCCGCCTCGGGAAAGGAGATATAAGAGAGATCGCGTATTCACCGAATGGAATGCATTTAGCAGTGGCAGGAAGTATCGGCATCTGGCTCTACGATATGACGACGTATCAAGAGATTGCACTACTTACCGGCCCTACGGGTCCTACAAATAGCGTCGCATTCAGTCCGGATGGAAACACTATTGTTAGTGGAAGTGCAGATGGTAAGGTCTATTTATGGGATACCAATACCGGGGCACACCACCAAACCCTAACAACAAGTTTCCAGTGGGGACGAAGTGTTGCGTTCAGTCCGGATGGAAATACTATCGTTAGTAGCGGTGGAACGATAGAAGGTGTTGACTGGGTAATCAACTTATGGAATGCCCACACGGGTGAACTTATCAAAGCGTTGGATGATATATATGATACTTTGAGCGTGTGTTTTAGTCCAGATGGAAAAAAACTCGCCAGCGGAAATAACAGTGCCAAAGGCATCCACTTATGGGATGTGCACACTGGCGAACTCATCAAAACTCTCACAGGACATGCGAAGTATAAAGCTGTCAACAGTGTGGTTTTCACGCCTAACGGAAACACAATGGCGAGCGGAAGCGACGACAAAACCGTCCGCCTTTGGGATACCCATACGGGTGAACTCATCAAAACGCTTAGAGGACATGCGGCACCTGTCAACAATGTGGTTTTCAGTCCGGACAGAAATACGCTCATAAGTGCAGGTAGGGATGGTATCCGTCTCTGGGATGCTTATACGGGTAAACTCATCAAAACGCTTGCGGTATCTGCAGTCAGCGTGGTTTATAGTCCTGATGGAAATACATTCGTAAGTGGGGGGTTGGATGGTATCCGTGTGTGGGATGCCCATACGAACGAACTCATCAAGACGTTTAGAGGATATACCAGCGCGGTGAGCAGTGTGATCTATAGCCCAGATGGAAACACAATCGTCAGCGGGAATCACAATAAAATTATACACCTATGGGATGTACAAACAAGAAAACCCCTGCAAACGCTCACAGGACATACAGATATTATCACAAGCGTGGTTTATAGTCCAGATGGAAGCACTATCGCCAGCGGGAGCCACGATAAAACCGTTCGCCTCTGGGACGCACACACGGCGGCACACCGTAAAACCTTGGTCGGACACACAGGTTTGGTGAATAGTGTGGTCTACAATCCTGAGGGGAACACCATCGCTAGTGGCGGTTGGAAGGAAATCCACTTGTGGGATGCTCATAGCGGCGCACACATCAAAACGCTTAGAGGACATGCGGGTTTCGTCCACAGTGTAGTTTTCAGTCCGGATGGCGATACAATCGCGGGTGACGGTTACGACGAATCTATCTCTATCCATCACAAAGTTATACGCTTATGGGATGTACGCACGGGAACCCTCCTTAAAACGCTCACAAGTCACATGGACGCGATTAGTAGTGTGGTTTATGATGTGGAAGGCAACACGATTATCGCCGGTGGATGGAATGACGGTGAAGAGGGAGCGGTTTTTGGAAAAATTCACTTGTGGGATGCGCACACTGGCGAACACGTCAAAACCCTCAAAGCAGATGACTTTGATGGAATTAAAAGTGTGGTGTTTAGTCCTGATGGAAACACATTCTTGAGTGGAGATATGCATTATATGGGTTTAGGCGGAAGAATTCATGTGTGGGATGTCAGCACTTGGAAATATCTCAAAACTCTGATTGAACACACAGGTGCGGTTGATAGCATAGCATTCAGTCCGGACGGGAAAACACTCGCAAGCGGAGGAGCAGATGGCACGATACTGCTCTGGGACTTCTCCTCACCACCGTAACCTGCTCCTATCGGAACAGATGTTAACGCTGACCGTCTAATAAACATTCAGATAAATCACGCAATACTGACGAAACAGGAGGCAAAGCGATGAACGTTTTACTGATAGGGGGTTCCGGTCACGTCGGAACGATGACACTCCCTTACATGAAAAGCCATCACAATTTTCGAGTGCTGGATGTCAATCCACCCGAAGACACATCTATTGATTATATCCAAGGCTCCGTTACCGACCCCGATATCGTTCAGGAAGCGTTGAAAGGGATGGACACGTTTGTCTACATGGTGATGCTGCAACCGACGAGTGATCGATCCTCTGTCGCCGATTTCAGCGACATTGTCGCAAACTACGAGGTAAACGCAAAAGGGCTGCATATCGTTCTACATGCAGCGAAGGAAGCAGGCATCCGACACGCCGTCTATACAAGTACCTTCACCGTGCATGAACGGACGCGAAACAACTTCCCTTATGAAGATGTCGTGCCACGCGATAACCCCGGCGTTTACGGATTAACCAAAGGCTTCGGGGAACAGGTCTGTGAATACTTCTCGCGGGAACACGGTATGTCGCTTATCGCTTTGCGGATTACGGGTCCCTCTACACGTGAACAGTGGCTTGAGCGTTACAACCAACCCAAAGATTCCTCGGTGCACATCTGGTGGACGGATGAGGAAGATTTAGCGACCGCGTATCTCGCTGCGATTTCGGTTGAACACGAAGGCTTTGACGCTTTCTTCATTGCAGGGGATCATGAACAGAAGGAAATTAATCTCTCAAAAGCGAAACGCCTGCTCGGTTGGGAACCGCTGACGCATACACGTGTATAAAAAATATTATGAATATGGACTGCCGATACAGGAAAGCCTCGGTAATACAAATTAGACGATTCTTCACCTTTCTAACGCTTGTTCTCATTGCTATTCTGCTTTTACCCAATGTCTTCGCCCAAGATTATACACAGTGGGAACTCCCAGAGGGTGCCATAGCACGTCTCGGTAAAGGTGGAATCAATAAGATTCAATATTCTCCTGATGGCAGGTTTTTTGCGGTTGCGAGTACTATCGGCATTTGGATCTACGATGCGGTTACGCTTCAAGAGGCTCGCCTCTTCCCAGGAGATATGGATGGAATTTCTTGCATGGCACTGAGTCCGGATGGGCAGACTTTTGCGGTTAGCAGCGGTCAGGTTCTCCAACTCTGGGATACCGTTATCGGCGAGCTTCAGATGACACTCACTGGGCATACGAATGGAATATTCGATATAGTGTTCAGCTCAGATGGACAGACGATCGCAACAGGCAGCAGTGATGGCACTATCCGCCTCTGGGACGCGCACACTGGAGCGGAAAAAAGAACATTCGCAAAAGGTGTCAACTGGATTACGCGTGTCACGCTGAGTCCGGATGGGAATACGATCGCGAGTGGCAATAGTGATGGTACCCTTGACATCTGGAACGTACCGACTGGCGAACACAAGAAAACACTCACGGGGCATACGCGCTGGATTAATGCTGTGGCATTCAGCCTGGATGGGCGAACGCTTGTAAGTGGCAGTGATGATGGCACCCTCCGAATGTGGGATACGAGTGCGGGCGCACACAAGAAAACACTGACAAGAGATGGAATTGGCAAAAGCATTGTGTTCAGTCCTTCTGGGCATATCTTCGCGAGCGGAACTACCGCTGGTACCATCCACCTCTGGGATGCAGAAACAGGTGAACACGAGAAAACACTCACTGGGCATCTCGGAGGTGTCAATAGCGTCGCGTTTAGTCCAGACGGAAACACTATCGTTAGCGGCGGGGCTGGAAACATCCGCCTCTGGGATGCCATGACCGGTGAACACAAGAAAACGGTCTTTGGGCACAGTGGTTTGGTAAGAAGCATCGCGTTCAGTCCAGATGGAAACACGCTCGCGACAGCAAATTATGATAGTACCATCCGCCTTTGGGATACAACATCTGGTGAACACAAAAGGACGTTCACTGGAAATACTTGGGATGTTCAGAGCGTGGCCTTCAGTCCCGATGGCAAGACGCTCGCAAGTGGGAATTACGATGGCAATATCCGTCTCTGGGACCCAACAACCGGCAAGCGGATAAAGACGCTTGAGGGTCATACCGAAGGCATCTATAGCGTGGTATTCAGTCCCGATGGAAAGATGATTGCCAGCGGAAGTGAGGACGACACCGTTCGTCTGTGGGATGTCCATACCGGCGAACACAAACTGATCCTCTCTGGGCGTGATGTCCATACCGATAAACAGAATCAGGGTCACCCTGAACATGCTGAAGATGTTTACAGTGTGGCGTTCAGTCCTGATGGTAAGACCCTTGCAAGTGGGCATCACGATGGAACGATCCACCTTTGGGATACCGATACCGGCAAGTATCAGAAGGCACTCATTGGGCATACATGGACGGTTTGGAGCGTTACCTTCAGTCCCGATGGCAAGACGCTCGCAAGTGGGAGCGGGGACGATACGATCCGCCTCTGGGACCTCGCTACCGGCAAACGTCGGGTAGAGTTTGAACCTTTCGCGGGGTCAGTTTACAGCGTGGCGTTCAGTCCTGATGGCAGGACGCTGGCGTGTGGACACGACAACGATACGATATATCTCTGGGGTGTAGATACCCGTGACCCGCCAAAAATCCTCACAGGACATTCGCGACGGGTCTGGCAAGTTGCCTTCAGCCCGGATGGGCAAACCCTGGCGAGTGGGAGTGGCGATGGCACGGTGCTCCTATGGAAGTTGCCCGCTTCAACACCACAGTAATTTGACAAAGATCGCATTGTATGATACAATTTACTGGGTACATCTAAAAAACGACATCAAAATAGGCGTGGTTCGTTATTAAATTGCCTGTCATATAACCACAATCTCGCTTTTATTTTTTATTTTGAAGGTAAGGAAAAATTGTCTATGACACACCCAGAACTCACCTTAACAGACCGCCGTGCTTTCCAAACCCAGCGCAAAGATACATGGTGGCTGCAACCCTTAGCCGTATTTGTTGGGTTGGGCGCATTCATTGTTTACGCAACCTTCCGGGTTTTTGAAGGGAACCATTTCATTCATGGACCCTACCTGTCGCCTTTCTATTCACCGCTGCTTTTTGGGACTGAGAAGGCCGTACATAGCCTTGAGCACAGTTGGTTCGGTATGATGCCGGACTGGATACCGGGGTTCATTACACCGGCTGTCCTCATTTTATGGGCACCGCTCGGATTTCGCTTCACATGCTACTACTACCGGGGGGCTTACTACAAAGCGTTTTGGGCGGATCCACCCTCTTGCACGGTATCGGAACCCCGTAATAACTATAGAGGCGAACACTCGTTCCCATTGATTATACAGAATATCCATAGATATTTCCTTTATGTTGCAATCATTGTTGTGGGTGTTCTCGCTTACGATGTATGGAAAGCACTCTGGTTTGACGATGGAAACGGCGGGACAACCTTCGGCATCGGGGTAGGCACTATCATTTTGGCAGGCAATGTTGTGCTTTTAGGCGGTTATACGTTCGGATGCCATTCTCTGCGCCACTTAGTCGGTGGCGTTGTTGATTTGCTTTCTAAAGCACCAATCCGCCGAGGCGCGTATAACTGTGTCAGTTGTCTGAACCGTCGGCACATGTTATGGGCATGGATGAGTCTCTGTTGGGTTGGCTTTTCGGATGTATATGTCCGCTTTATAGCACCAGCGGTCGGTACAGACTGGATTACATTTTAAAAAACATCTATAGTAGAGAAGAAAAGGAACATTAGCGTGTCATCTTACGAAACTCATGAATATGATGTATTGATAATCGGAGCGGGTGGTGCTGGACTTCGTGCTGCTATTGAAGCTGCTACAGGTGATCTTAAAGTAGGACTCATCTGTAAATCCTTGCTGGGTAAGGCACACACCGTTATGGCAGAAGGTGGTGTCGCCGCTGCTTTGGCGAATGTTGACGAAAGAGATAGTTGGCGTGTTCACTTTGCCGACACCATGCGCGGTGGGCAGTACCTCTCCAACGCGAGAATGGCGGAACTCCACGCCCAAGAATCACCCGACCGTGTACGCGAACTTGAAGCATGGGGTGCACTCTTTGACCGAACACAGGACGGGGGTATCCTCCAACGGAACTTCGGTGGCCACCAATACCCGCGCCTCGCACACGTTGGTGACCGGACGGGATTGGAAATGATTCGCGCTCTACAAGACCATGGGATTCACCAAGGCATTGAAGTGCACATGGAGAATACCGTCGTGGCACTCCTTAAAACAGGGGATAGGGTATCGGGTGCCTTCGGTTATGAACGCGAAAAAGGACGCTTCAAAGTCTTTTCCGCAAAAGCCGTCGTTTTGGCAACCGGCGGCGTTGGAAAGGCATACAAAATAACGAGCAATAGTTGGGAATATACGGGGGATGGACATTCCCTGGCATACCACGCTGGCGCGGAATTGATAGACATGGAGTTCGTCCAATTTCATCCGACCGGTATGGTATGGCCCCCCAGTGTCCGCGGTATCTTGGTTACAGAGGGGGTTCGTGGAGAAGGTGGTATCCTCACAAACAGCGAAGGCAATCGCTTCATGTTCGACGACATTCCTGACCTCTATGTGAACCAAACGGCGGATAGCCCGGAGGAAGGTTGGTTGTATACGCAAGGCGACCGTGAAGCGCGGCGTCCACCTGAACTCCTCACACGCGATCATGTCGCACGCTGCATCGTTCGAGAAGTGCAAGAGGGACGCGGCAGTCCGCACGGGGGTGTCTTCTTGGATATAGCGTGGATTAAGGAAAAGCTTCCGAACGCCCCGGAGCATATCCGTAGGAAACTGCCGAGTATGTACCATCAGTTCAAGGAACTCGCCGACATCGACATCACGCAGGAACCGATGGAGGTGGGTCCCACAACGCACTATATCATGGGCGGTATTCGAGTCGATGCCGATTCGCAAATGACAGCAGTGCCGGGACTCTTCGCTGCAGGGGAATGTGCTGCGGGATTGCACGGTGCGAACAGGCTCGGTGGTAATTCGTTGTCCGATCTGCTCGTTTTCGGTAAGCGCGCAGGGGAATACGCAGCACGGTTTGCAAAGGAGAACGCGGCAGTCCCACTTGATGAAACACAAATTGATGCAATCGCTGGGCATACACTAAAACCTTTTGAAAATCCAGCAGACGATGGCGGTGAAGACAAGATGGGACCCTATGACATTCAGGCACAACTCCAAGAAAAGATGCAGGAGTTGGTAGGGATTGCCCGAAGCCAAGAAAGTCTCACACAAGCGTTGGCGGAGATCCAAAACTTGCGCGAGAAGGCAGAGGTTGTTCATGCTATCGGTAATCGGGAGTACAATGCCGGATGGCATACTGCCCTTGACCTTGACTGTTTGCTCACGGTTTCCGAATCGATTGCGCTTGCGGCACTTGAACGCAGAGCGAGTATTGGGGCGCATTCGCGGGATGATCATCCAGAGAAAGAGGAACCCGGTGCAGGTAAATATAACACCATCGTCAAGAAAGCATCCGACGGCACAATGGAGATTCGCCGACAACCCGTTGATGAGTTCCGAGCCGATCTGCAAGAAATTATAGACGAAATGGGATGAATAGTTTTCGGTTATCAGTTATCAGTTGTTGGTTAAAGAGGTTTCTGATGACGATAACCTAAACGAGAAAAAGGAGGAAAGTCGTTGATGATTGTCAGGGGATACTCGCGTCACAGCAGACGTAACCGATAACCGACGACCGACAACCGATAACTATTATGGCGAAAGCAACTTTTAGAATCTGGCGTGGTAATGCGGATGGCGCGGAATTTGTCGATTATGACACTGAGGTTTCTGAAGGTATGGTGGTGTTAGACGCCGTCCACCGTATCCAAGCCGAGCAGGCAAACGATATGGCTGTCCGGTGGAATTGTAAAGCAGGCAAATGTGGATCCTGCTCCGCTGAAGTCAATGGACAGCCGAAATTGATGTGCATGGCACGCCTCAACGATTTACCGCTCGATGAACCTGTCACAGTCGAACCGATGCGTGCATTTCCGCTCATCAAAGACCTCGTTACGGATGTATCATGGAACTTCAAAGTTAAAGAGAAGATGAAGCCGTTCACGCCCCGACCGCCTGATGCCGAAGATGGCACGTGGCGAATGGAACAGGAAGATATTGATCACATCCAGGAGTTTCGGAAGTGTATTGAGTGCTTTCTCTGCCAGGATGTCTGTCATGTCCTTCGAGAGCACGACCTACATGACGAATTCATCGGACCGAGATTCTTCGTTTATGCCGCTTCTTTGGAAATGCACCCGATTGACACCGAAAACCGGTTGGAAGAGTTGAAGGATTCGGATGGTATCGGGTATTGTAACATCACCAAATGTTGTACGAAGGTTTGCCCGGAACATATCACGATTACCGACAACGCCATCATCCCACTTAAGGAGCGTGTTGTCGATGAATTCTACGATCCCATCAAAAAGTTGTTCCGTGTTTTCAGCCGTTAAAGTGTATTGCTTGTGCTTCTAAATAGCAGTGAATGCTAATATTTTCTCCACATAATCTTAAGTTGCCACCTTATAGAAAATAGACGAAAATTGTAGGAATGGGACACCGAAGAACACCAGCATTAGAGAAAATTCCTTATATTTTCAACCAAAAACGATATATCTTTGTCTAAAATCTTGTAAGTAGTGATTTGGATTGACATACTATAACCGGGAGATGCTAAAATCATGGGAACCAGCAAAAATGATGTTTTAAGAGTTGGTGTGATTGGACCTGGCGGTGCAGGACGCGGAAACACACTCGGTTTCGCAACACGTCCTGACGCTGAAGTTGTCGCCGCTGTGGACACCCACGAAGCGAGTTTAGACGCTTTGGAAAGTGCGTTCCATGAACGCGTTGACGGCTATAAAGCGAACAGTTTCAAACGATACCTCGGTGAATACGAGTTCGTGGAGATGCTCAATCACGAAGATTTGGATATCGTCGGTGTTTTCTCGCCGCACTCCCTGCACGATATTCACGTGAAATATGCGCTCCGCGCCGGATGTCATGTTATCGTTGAAAAACCGATGGCGAATGTCGTTGGCGATGCAATCACTATAACTAAAATTGCCATGGGCAGCGGATTGCACCTCGTTGGGGGGTATCAACGACATTACGAGGATACCTATATGGCTGCTAGGCGCGCGATCGCTGAAGGGCGCATCGGAAGCCTCCAGAAATTTGAGGTTTACATGGCACAGCGATGGGGAGCAGGGGGATGGCGCGGGGATCCACGCTTCTCCGGTGGTGGACAGCCCAACGATTCTGGAAGCCATCTCCAAGATATATTCTTATGGATGACGGGTGCTTTGCCGGCTGCGGTCTACGGAACGACTGACATGAAATTTGAGGACGACGACGGGAACCTCGTTCCAAAATTCGTTGAAATTAATTCCTACTCCGATGTAACATTGGATAACGGTGCTGAAGGCACAATCACGATCCTCGGTAACACGCGCGTTGGGTTTGAGGAATGGGTGATTCTGGAAGGCGATGAAGGGACCATCGAAATTAAAAACGGCATTCGCTACATCCCCAAAGGTGGCGAGCCAGAACCGCTTACTTACCCACGACCAGAAGGCTATCCCCGCAGTAAAGTTGACCAACTCGTAGGTTTAGTGAAAGGCGAGTACGATACCAACTATACCTCCGGCATCAATGGCGTACGCACCAGTTGGTTGACGAACTCAATCCTTGAAGCAGGTAAAGGACCCGACGCAAAAAACAGAGTGGATTGCGACGACCTCATCCAAAGAGAGGGTTACACTCGGCAAGAGGTTTTGGAATTGATTGATGAATGTGCATCCAAATCGTGCTATTAAAGCAGGGATGCCTTTCACGAGGTGCCTTCAAACCGAGTCAATATGAAAAAAGGAGAAAGACCGTGAAATTTTCAGCACAACCCGCAGCCAAGGCTTATGATCGCTGGCAGCAACTTGCTGTTAAAAGCATGAAGTATTGCATGCTCATCGTTGTTATTTTGCTAGCAGGAGTGCAAACTGGATGTTTATCCGGTGGTGCACTCGGAACGGCAGAAAAACTCGTTGAGGCGAAAGACTATCGAGGTGCAATAGAGGTATATCAAAGCGTTGTGGACACCCAACCCGGTACACCTGAAGCGATTCAAGCGCAACTCGCTATAGGTAAACTTTCCATTGAACGGATGAACCAACCCGCAGAGGGTATCAAAGCTTACGAAGCGGTTATTGCCGCTGTACCGGAGAGTGACAAAGCCGCTGAAGCGCATTATGAGCTCGGCATGCACTATTACCGTCAAAAGGATTTTAGTGCCGCCCAGACTCAATTTGACGCACTCGTCAACAATTTTCCACAGCTTGAATTGAGTCAAAACGCGCATCTGATGTTGGCGAAAAGTTACGAGGAAGCGAAAAACTACGAACAAGCCGCAGAGGCTTTTGATAGCTTCGCGAACCGTAATCCGAGAAGTCAGCGTGCAGCGATAGCCATCGCCAATAAAGGACGCATCCAGCAACAATTCCTCAAAGATGAAGAGGAAGCGAAACGCACGAATCAATTGCTCGTTAAAAGATATGGAAAGGTTGAAGGGGCTGAAGAAGCCGTTGAAAAGGCAAAACAGACACTCAAAGAGCTGAACGCCAGTATTCCAGAACCCGATGATCCGCTCGCAACACAGCAAAGTAGAGCCTTAGCACGGCAAGAAGCGAGACGCGAAATGGATCGACCGCGCGGCGGCGCTGAAAGAAGCCGCGCGATGGGAAATGCTAATTTACAGATCGCAGACTCCGGATTCGGGGTGAGTGCGTCAGAGGTCATGCGGAATTTCGGCGGACAGGGGGGTATCGCAGGCGATGACCAAGGCAGTTACCACGATGCTGAACTGATGATTGCTAACTTCTTCTACGGCGATGAAAGTTACCGTGACGCAGGTGCCTTGTATTTTGATGCAATCGCTCGCGCAGAAGCGGCGAAGGTGAAGATTGACCCGTATACCTATCTCAAACTCTCAATTTGCTATCGAAAAGTTGGCATGCATCAACGGGCGAGAGAAGTTCTTAAAAAGGCAGCGACCCGAGATGGGAGCGTCATTCAAGCCGTCATTGACACCGGACGGAATCACTACACCTCTGAATCGTATGAGAAAGCGATAGAGACCTATAATTCTGTCGTCGGAATGGCGCGAGGCAAAGATTCGGAGATTTATTGGTTAATCTCTCTGGCACATAAAAAGTTAGGTGAACCCGAGAAAGAGCGGGAGGTGCTTGAGCGTTCTGTTGCGGCGAACACGCAGAATTTGGATGCGCTACAGAGCCTTGCCGAAGTTCTCCACTATCGGTTGAAGGATCGAAAAGCCGCTGCGATCTTTCAAGACCTCGTTGATCAGAAGGGTGATTCGTACGTCGGGACTAAAACCCTCGGTGATCTCACCTATAAGTATGAGAACTATGTACAAGCTCGCGCCAAGTATAGAGCCGCCGCTCGAACAGCAAAACGGTTGCTCGACAAGTCGGAAAGTGGGGTCGAACAGAAAAAACTGCGCAATCAAGTCGTTTATGCGACGATTCTCGCCGCAAAGGCAACTTATCACCTAAAGAAACTGGAAGACGCGCAGCAAATGATAGATGAATTGGCAACAGCGTATCCTGAACACGCCTTAATCCCTTACGGTAGGGGTGAGTTGGCACTTTTAAACGGGGATTCGGAAACTGCAATTGCTGAATTCAAGGCATCAATTGAGAAGAACCCGCTTTCTGATATTCCACTGATAGCTCTTGGAGATTATTATGTCTCACAAGGCTTTAATGACGATGCTATAGCCCTTTGGGAAGGTTATTTGGCGAAAAATCAATATAACCAGAATGTGCGTCGCAGCCTTAGACAGTTGAAAGGTGAAGACGCGGAATAAGTGTTGTAAGGTGCGCGGTTGAAAAACCGCGCACTATCTCACGGTTTCAGAATAATGAGTCTTTTTTGAAAAAAACTTGACTTTTATTGTCAATTGTGTATAATTAATGATTAAGGTTCTTAACTTCCTAGCGCAAGCACGCTTTAAGGGTGCAATTCGCGGCTTTCCCCTGATGAAACAGTGCAAATCCCGAAAAAAGCGTATTTTGAGGAAAAACGAGTCACTGGTTGTAAGGTCGTGCGTACAACGCCAGTTTTGATATGGAAAACCTGCAAGCGACGCCTTTAGGTAGAGACCACCTTCTAACACGCATCTCGAAGCAACCATTCAAGAAACACTCCCGCGGGCAACGTCGCACCTACTCCATTGATACCCCTGTATACCCTGCGTTTTGCTTTGTTGCATATCTCAACGGCAATTTCTCATGTATTTGGTCGGAGTGTCATACCAGATTAACCGGTTTTGTAGGAAGCCTGAGTCTTTATGTGTCGGTTTGTTACGCCGGTTTACTAAACGACATAGTGGTGAAACCCGGTAGATGTGGTTTTCGATCGCGCACCGAAAGCGATGGAAGCCAACTTTAGTAAATTATTCTATAGGATCAACCCCGATTCCATTTTAACCTCTTCTTTGTATCCTATTTTAGCGACAGCTTTCAAATTGCGAACCCATTTTTAACATCGCATATTTGAGTGGAAACAGAGAATTCGCTAGGTTGTTAGATGAACACCACGGTGGAACGATTACCTTGGAACCGGGCACAATGAGGAGTATTAGAAACTATGGAGAGCTTGGACATTCGCAAGCTCCAAGGAATGGAGTTCTCAGAACTCAAAGACTTTGCCCTGAATCTCGGAGTGAGCGAATACACCGGGTCTCGGAAAGAGGAATTGATTAACGAAATCATAGAGGCTAAATCTGAGGGAGACACCCAATTTTACGGTGGTGGTGTCTTAGAAATCTTGGATGACCGAGACCAACACTACGGTTTTCTCCGTTCATCGCGCTCCAATTATTTGCAGAGCAACGAGGATATTTACGTCTCCTCATCGCAAATCCGGCGGTTCGATTTACAAACGGGGCACGTTGTTGAAGGGGTAATTCGGCCGCCGAAGAAGACGGAAAACAAGGCGGAACGCTACTTCGCAATGTTGCAAATTGAGAAGGTTAACGGAGAAACACCTGAAGCCGTCAAACAGAAGATCCTTTTCAAGAATCTTACCCCTACCCATCCGTACGAAAAATTGAAATTGGAGCATGATGCCTCAGAATTCGGAACCCGGATGATGGATTTAATAGCACCGATCGGCAAGGGACAACGCGGTTTGATTGTTGCCCCGCCTTATAGCGGTAAAACCACGCTGCTGAAAAATATTGCCGCCGGTATTGAGGCGAACCACCCAGAAGTGATTCTGATCTTTTTACTTATTGATGAACGCCCTGAGGAAGTTACAGATGTCGCCCGTTCTGTCAAAGGAGAGGTGATTAGTTCGACTTTTGATGAGCATCCGGAACGGCATATTCAGGTCGCGGAGATGGCGATTGAAAAGGCGAAGCGGTGGGCGGAGTACGGAAAAGATGTCGTCGTTCTGCTCGACAGTATGACTCGCCTGGCACGCGCGCACAATGTTATGACGCCACACAGCGGGAAAACATTGTCAGGTGGTTTAGATGCCATGGCGTTTGTGAAACCACGCCAATTCTGCGGGGCAGCTCGGAAATTTGAAGAGGGCGGAAGCCTTACAGTTATTGCCTCCGTACTCGTTGATACGGAAAGCCGCCAAGATGAATACATCTACGAAGAGTTTAAAGGTACTGCCAACATGGAAATCCATATGGAGCGCGACTTGTTGGATCTCCAAATCTTCCCGCCGATTAACATTAAGAAGTCAAGGACGCGTCGTGAAGAACTCTTGTTGGCACCAGATGTTCTTAATAAGGTCTGGGTACTACGGAAATTCACAAGCCAGATGGACAGTGCGGAATCGCTTGAAATGCTCATTGAGCAATTCGGCAAAACTGGCACAAACACAGAGTTTCTCGAACGGATGGTAGACAACGCGAGTTATAGTAGCTCGTCCGTAAGAACCAATGCTCGTCCGAAACGCGGCGTATGAGTACATGTTTACTCTGCCGCGCCTTGAAAGCACGGTTATGAAAATATAGGCATTAATTTTAACCGAATCGCGGACGGGCGATTTGAAAACTATGAATTTTAAGGAGAATATTATGAAAACCGAAATACATCCAGAAATGGTAGAATCCGTTATCACATGCGTTTGCGGCGCGACGCATAAAACGCTTGCGATTCAACCCCAAATGCGGGTCGATATTTGTGGAAAATGCCACCCATTCTACACGGGGCAACAAGCTCGATTTATTGACACTGCCGGGCGCGTTGAAAGTTTCCGCCGACGCTACGGACTCACTGAAGACGCTGAAGACGGTAAATAGAAATATCGCTTCACAGGTAAGCCTATTGATCAGGGTTCCAGGAAAAGGGTACCCGTGCCTTAACAGGAGTTGGCACGGGAAGTGCCTTGATACTTACAGAACGGTGATCAAGCAGAGACGAAGATTTACCTTTCGTCCTAAAGTGTAGATAATCATCTCTTGCTTCTAACAGTTAACCGCAAGTTTTAACTTGCAAGCGGTAACAAAAATGTTTGAGAAACTCAAGGATATTGAAAATAAATACGCTGAAGTCGAAAGAGCACTCGGTGACCCAGCGCAAATTTCAAATCAGCAACGATTAATGGAGTTATCTAAAGCGCACGCGGAACTCTCGCCGATTGTGTCCTCTTATCAAGAGTACCAGCAGTTAGAATCCGCCCTTGAAGAGACGTCTCTCTTAATAGAGTCGGAAACGGATGCGGAAATGGTCGGATTGGTGCAGGAGGAATTGGACGCGCTTACTGTAAAAAAAGAAAAATTGACTGAGGAACTGAAGCTCCTTCTCATTCCAAAAGATCCGAACGATGAAAAGAACGTCATTATTGAAATCCGAGCAGGTACGGGTGGTGAGGAAGCCAGCCTTTTCGCAGCCGAATTGTTTCGGATGTATACCCGCTATGCTGAGCGTCAGAACTGGAAACTTGAACTCCTCAGTTCAAACGCAACGGGCTTAAAAGGATTTAAAGAGGTTGTTTTTTCAATTGACGGAGAGAATACATACAGCCAACTGAAATACGAAGGCGGTATACATCGTGTGCAGCGAATCCCTGCAACCGAAGCAAGTGGACGCATTCACACATCTGCGGCAACGGTAGCCGTTCTCCCGGAAGCAGAAGAACTCGATTTGGCGATTGAGGAGGCAACTGAATTGCGAATTGATACCTACCGATCGTCCGGTCCTGGTGGACAAAGCGTTAACACAACCGACTCCGCTATCCGTATTACGCACCTGCCGACGGGGCTGGTTGTGACATGTCAAGACGAAAAGTCTCAACATAAAAATCGCTCCAAAGCGATGAAGATTCTCCGAGCGCGTCTCCAAGAGCAAAAACAAGCTGAACTTAATAGTGAAAGAGCCGAAACTCGTAGATCTATGGTTGGAAGTGGCGACAGAAGCGAGAAAATTCGTACCTATAACTTCCCACAATCTCGTGTAACTGACCATCGAATCCAATTCAGTTCCTATCAACTTGATGCCGTTTTAGATGGCGACCTACAAGCGTTTATCGACCAGCTAACAACTGCCGACCAGGCAGAGAAGTTGAAGGAGGCTTAAAGCCTCCAATTGCGGAACACGGAACTATGCCGAATAAAATGTGGCGCGTCGTGGATCTACTTGATTGGACAGTCGGATACTTTCAACAGCATGGTGTCCCAAATCCGAGATTAGATGCCGAGGTATTACTTGGGCATTTGCTCGAAAAAAGTCGCCTGCAGCTTTATCTCCACTTTGAGATGCCTGTCTTTCAAGAACATCTTACCCCGTTTCGAGAACTCATAAAAAAGAGAATTGAGCGCACACCTGTTAGTTATCTGACGAATCGGAAGGAATTTATGTCGTTAGATTTCTATGTAGATGAACGGGTCCTCATTCCGCGTCCTGAGACAGAACAACTTGTTGAAACTGTTCTCACGTCAAAAACTGGGGATTTCCAACGCTTACTGGAACTCGGTACAGGGAGTGGTGTCATTGCTACAAGTCTTGCGGTGCAACAACCCGAATGGGAGATTGTTGCAACAGACATCTCTGAATCAGCCCTCGCGGTTGCTCGCCAGAACGCTGAAACACACGCGTGCGCAACGCAGATTAAGTTTCTGTCTGGAGACCTGTTTGAACCGATAGAAGCAATGAACACTGACGAAGAAGTGCAATTTGATTGGATAGTCTGCAATCCACCTTATATCAAGAATACAGAGCGTGACACCTTGAATCCGGATGTCCGTGACTATGAGCCGGAGGTTGCTCTTTTTGCTGGCGATGATGGTCTCTCCGTTATTCGTCGATTGATTGTTGGGGCACCTAAGTACCTTGCCCCGAGTGGAAAACTCATCCTTGAAATCGGTGAAACGCAGGCGGACAGTGTTCGCGCGCTGCTGGATGCTGAATCTGCTTATTGCACGTACGAGCTGCTCAAAGACTATGCCGAGAAAGAGCGGGTTGTTCTTGCAAGTGTTTCATAATGCTGCGTTTTAGCGTTTATGCTACAGCGGTGATCGTCCGATCATCGTTTCCCAATTTGAATTAAAACCTGAATTTTAGTTAACAGTACTCGCTTTTGTGGTGCTATTCGCACATTTTTTGAGCGTAATTGTCGGTAATTGTCCAAAAAATTCTTCAAAAATACGTTTTTTCTTGACATATTTTGTGAAAATTTTGTATAATAAATTAACCCTTTTCTCGTAGCTCTTTTAGAGAACGTGGGTAACGCGTTAATTCTCCAAAGCGTGTCACTCTTTTCTTTTTTGAAACGCAATAGGTCTTGTTGACGTTGTATTAGTGTAGCCTGCTGAAAAGGATCCTTATAGGCGAAGGAGCAGATTTGAATGGCGCGCCAAATATCTAATGATTTATCTGCAGTCGAAGATACCTATCTCGCGACGCAAGCGAAGGCAGGCAACGAAGCCGCGTTTAGGCAATTGTTCGACAAGCATTATAAATGGGTTTATAACAAGGCCTACCGAATGCTTGGAAATTATCAAGATGCTGAAGAGGTTGCCTCGGATGTGTTCGTTAAAGTTTGGCAAAAACTGGGTAAATGGGACACAGAGCAAGGTAGTTTTCAGGCATGGTTAAATACGGTAGCTCGAAATACTATTATCGATGCAATACGGAAGCGGGACAGGATTCGGGAACATCCGCTCACGGGTTCGCCTGATGAAGATGAACAACCCTTGAGTAAATACGAAGACCCGCGCCCGGGTCCCGAGCAAGAATTAGAAGCTGCGGAAGCGCAACAGATTTTGGAAAATGCCCTTGAGCAGGTAACGAAACCAAATCATCGGATTGCGTGGATGTTGCGGCACTTAGAAGGCTACAGTATTGCAGAGATTGCCCGTATACTTAACCGCAAGGACGGTACTGTGAAAATCTGGATTTTCCGGTGTACCGAGGAATTGCGGAAGATTCTGATTGCAAAAGGCATTCAGTGGATATATTAATTTGGAGGATTAACGCATGCGCTTCTGGAAGAAATGGCGGAGGGCCGGCATCTCGGGGGATGACTTGAAGAAAGCCGAGATGTTGGAAGCTTATACGTGCTGGCTGAAAAACCAAAGGTTATCACGTAAGCAAAAACGGCTCCTAAAGGAAATTAACAGTTTCCCGGAACTTCAGCCATTGAAACAATTAATAGACTTCTCACACTACCGTTTTGAAGAGAGAGAGCACGTCATACCACCGCCAGGTGCCGAGCAGCGCGCTCGCGAACGTGTGATGGCGGAAATTCGGGGCGAAGCAGTAGAAGCCGGTACTATAGATACAGATGGATTGGAGCTGCAACCCGGTTATAGCCCACAAGGTATGGGTAGCGAAACGACCGAAATCATGCAGGTTGATGCGGCTTTACCCGATGCCGATGCCCTGCGAAAGTGGGATACTGAACAAACGGCTGAATCCCCAGAGATGCTAAAACGTTACAACGCAATCCGGACGCTTTCTCGTTTACATATCCGATTTGAGCAGAAGGATGACGATGTTTACGTCACAGATTTGGGTAGTTCCGATACAACGTATCTTGATAACGCACTTGTTGAGGCACCGACCCTCGTTCAGGACGGTTCTACTCTAAAATGTGGGAAGATTAGTTTCAAAGTCGTTGATATTGAGCGGTCATAATTATACAGGGAGATGGATTGCGTTGTGCATTGAGGGTAAGCCCTTAATGCACTACCGCTCCTTACGAAGCAGTGCACCTTGGACATACCAATTCGTTGGCATTATCACACTTTCAACAAGCAACGCTCAGTTATGGACAGGCGTGCTATGTTGAAGCTATCCAACACTACCTCGCTGGTTTGAAATTGGGCGCGGCACATCACCACTATATCTATGCCGATCTCGCGAAAGCCTATGAGATGGTTGGAGAGTGGGATACAGCGTTGGTATGTTTAGATATTGCCCTTCGATTATGTCCTGATTCGCCAACGGCTCTTAGGCGTAAAGCACGCATTCTTGATGAAAAAGCGTGTTATAATACACTCATTTGTTTGGATAACTTTAAAGAGCCGCCGCCACCGAAATTCCTTGAGCGGTTACAAATGAGTACGACAACCCCCTCTAAACAGGTTGTAAATTCGGAATTTTTCAATCTGACTTGTCATGCTGAGATGAGTTCCCAAACAGTGTGGAACATCTGTCGGCTGATTTATCGAACTTACGCGGAATTGGGTGAAATGTTAGGGGGCTACCCCGATTTCTCGGTTTCTATCTCAATTGCCAATACAAATGGTACTGCTGTGTCTCAACGTTCGCTGCCGAGATGGGCGAGTGGATGCTACGATGGTGGCATCCGTTTGGCGTACTGTGCAGCGGGTGAACCCGTACTGAGCCTCTTATATGCCCTGCTACGGCATGAATGGGTACATCTGTTGGTGCATCAGTTGGCACACGGACATTGTCCTGTTTGGCTCGACGAAGGGCTTGCACAAAGTATTGCCCGTCCTATGTTCCAGTCCGAACAATTTGACTTGCAACAGGCGGTTCAAGCGGAGTGTTTACTCCCCTTTACTGTACTGAACAAGCCGTTCAACCAACTCCCCGCAAAATGCCGTAAATTGGCGTATATTCAATCCACTGCAGTAGTGGAATTTCTCGTCCAACAATTCGGTTTCCCCAAAATCCGTAAACTGCTTCACCAGTTAGGCGGTGGTACTCCGATCGAGGCTGCAATTGAACAGGTATTTGGTTGCAGTTTGACGGAGATTCCTTTAGCGGGTACGCGCTAAGGCGTAACTCGCAAAATTTCCACATTCAAACATCCACAATGACGAAACTCGATATCGGTATTCTCATTCTTGTTGGATTGGCTGGTGTAAGTTGCTACCGTGCAGGTTTCACCCGAAGTGTATGGGGTATATTCGTCATCGGCGCAGGGTTCTTTACTGCATGCCAATTTTGGAGTCAACTTGCGATAGTTCTTCAAAAGCTAATAACAAACCCTGATTGGGCAAAGTGGCTGAGTATTATTGCCATTGTACTGATTACCTCTATTCTGATTGATTCGCTTTTTGAACGTATCCAGCGGATTCTTGAAAAAGGGGTTTTGGGCTGGATGAACAGTCTATTGGGACTTTGCTTCGGTATTGCTTCCGGCGGGCTTCTTATCGCCTTTGCACTTATCCTTCTTAACACGTACGGCAGCGATGGTTTCAAAAACGAGATTGAAAATTCCCGGTTTGCCTCACAACTCACAGATATCGGTAACAGCGTCTGGGCAGTTAGCAAGGAACACGTGCAAAAGCAACTTGATACCGAATGAAAACCTTTCTTTCCGTTTTAGGGCGATATAGTCGTGTCAGTTGTGCCCTACACCTCATTTTCTTATGTGCATTTCCGATACCCGCTGCAATCGCTATCGGGAACCCTCAGCATTATCCCGCAAGCCCACACGCCGCTGGCATCACAGTCGGTCAAGAGGTGCTTTCTGCTGATAGCCGAATGCTGAACGCTGACCGTTATTTTGCAGATTCACTCTTCCAAGAAGGCGATTATCTTAACGCCGCTCACGAGTATAAACGGCTCCTCTTTTTACAACCCCAGGCACCCCGCAGTGATTTCATAGCCTTCCGCGTTGCCGCGTCCTACCAGAACGCAGGCAAGTTGGAGAACGCTATCCGTGCCTATCAAGTTCTGATTGACACCTATCCGAAAAGCGTCCTCGTCGAGCGTGCGAAAAACAATATCGCGCAGGGTCATATCTTGTTAGGAGATAGTGAACAGGGGTTGGCATCGCTCAAACGGTTTATCGTGGCGCATAAGGAGAGTGATTTAGCACCGCGCGCCCACTTTACAATTGGAATGCTCCATGTAGATAAAGGGGAATGGACGCAAGCAAGCGACGTGTGGAATGATGTCTTTTTAACCTATCCAGAGAGCTCTTTTGCTAAGGTAAGCGACAGCTTATCGCGGAGATTAAAAAATGCTGACACGCTGCCGCATCGCTCTCCAACGGTCGCTGGTGTGCTTTCAGCATTGATCCCAGGAAGTGGGCAAGTTTATAGCGGAAGGGCAGCGGACGGACTCTACACCTTTGTTAGCGTAGCCGTATTAGGAAGTACCAGTTTCTATTACGCCGACCAAGGGCGTTACGAAGTTGCCGTGCCTGTTGGCGTGCTTGGTGTATTTCTCTATGGAAATAGTATCTATCAGAGTGTTCAAGCGGCGCGGGTTTTCAACATTCAACATGAGACGCAATTTCGTAATCAACTCCAGCAAGAGATTCGAGATTCAGGATTATTTGGGGCAATATCGCCTTTAAAAGACAAGGTAGCACTCGTGTTGTGGAAATCAAGGTTCTGATATGGCGACTGCAAGTCTTTTAATCTCTATCATAGTCTTTACAGCGAATGGGACTACTGAAGAAACAATCCAGCAATACCGTTACGCAGCGCAACTTTTTGAATCGGGCGATTATCAAGCAGCGAGGCGTGAATATAAACGCTTTCTATTTGATCAACCTGACGCAGAATTCAGGGATGTAGCGGATTACCGGATTGCACAGAGTTATTACTACCAGAATCGACCTGAACAGGCTGAACACCTATTTCGTGAATTTTTGGGCGTTCATCCGAATTCGCCTATTCGGTTTCGGAGCCGGTTGATGATTGGGCAGCTCCAGTTTGATGCAGGTACGTATTCGTTGGCGCGGACGACACTCTTTGAGCTTCTACACTCAAGTGAAGATATGGAAATAGTGGCAGCGGCACACTATCTGCGCGGTTGGTGTTATATCTATACAAGTGATTGGGACAAGGCGATTGCGGAACTGCGTTGGAGTCACGTCTATACAACCGATTTGGCGGTCGTTACTGCGGAAGTGGGACGCGTCCTGGATGAACCGCGTGTAAAAAATGCGGATCAATTGGCAGACACACTTCTCGAAAAGACACCACTCCCACACAAATCCCCGCAAATAGCAGGATGGCTCTCTACAGCTGTTCCCGGAAGTGGGCAGCTTTATGTAGGAAGGGTCAAAGAAGGTGTGCTCGCGGCGGCCTTAACTGGAACGTTCATCTACCTTGCCGCAGATGCGATCCGTGAACGCCGTTATGTTGATTGTGCCGGTATTTCCTTGGTTGGATGCCAATTTTATTGGGGTAACCGCAAGGAGGCACAACGGTTTGCCGCCGAATATAACGCGCAACATGAGCGTGAGTTGATTGAAACCTTGAAAAACCGAGCGGGCAACATTTCACCATAGCCTAACTGCGCTCTCTAAAACTTTATCAATGCAAGCCTATGACGGTGGTTACCATGCAGCCTGTTTGAGAAATTCCAGTGCCATCAAGGTATGACCCTCTGCATTGGGATGGACACCATCTTGTGTTGTCCATAGATCACCCGGGCGAGCGGCAACCGCACTCTCAAAAGCGGCACTGGTCGGAATTAATCGTGCGTCAAACTCTTCCGCGAGTTTATGGATACTTGTGTTGTAAGCTTCTACGTCTAAAGGACGTGGCGCGTCGACATCCTCTGCAATATAGAAAATTTCAAACAGGAACAGTGAGGCATCTAATTCAGTTTTCGCACGTGTGAGAATCCGTCGATAACACGCTTCCCAAACCGGCAAGTAATCCTCTGTTGAAACACCTTCCCCGTGCTGTCGACTTGCATTGTTGATACCGATTTTCACCGAAAGCCATTCGGGTTTTTCGTTAATTACATCAATGTCCCACCGGCTTTCTAAACCCTCAACGATGTCTCCCCCAATACCTTTATTGACGTAGGTGATGCGACGTTCTGGGTATTTCGCGGTGATGAGTTCGGTTATTTTACGGACATAACCGTGTCCGAGTGGCGCGTGGGCATCTCGTCGCCCGCAGTCTGTAATACTATCCCCGATAAAAAGGACTTTATCTCCAGATTGAAATAATAAATTACTCACAAAGTACCTCCCAAATGTGATATACTAAATTATGGTGAACCTTAGAATTAATTGGACACTCTAAAGAGGCGAGGTTAGAAACCTCGCCAGCGGTGGTGGCGGTTTGAGTCTAATGAGATGTCTATTTATTTTTCGGGTTTACTATAGTTATCGGCTGTCGGAGTTAAGGGTTATCAGATGAATGGTTATCAGTTACCAAAGGATGCCGTTAAACGAGAACCTCTTAACTGACAGCTGAAAGGTTTTTCGGAGACGGGGAAGCCCATCAGGGCTTCATACCGTTGATTCACCGCACCGACAACCAATAACTATAATCTATCACATTTTAAGTCGTATGCCAACATGAAAAATATCGGTATTCTACACGTTATCACAGATACGACGCTCCAATCACGGTTTACACACGCTGAATTGGCGGAACTCGCCATCGAAGGCGGTGCGGATACGGTGCAATTTCGGCAGAAGCAAGGGACAACGCGTGAATTGGTAGCAATTGCGGAATCTATGCAAGGCGTATGCGCGAGATACAATGTGCCACTGATTGTGAACGATCGGGCGGATATCGCGCTGGCTGTTGGGGCAACGGGCGCGCATTTTGGGCAAGACGACATGCCTGTGTCTATCGGCAGGCGAATTCTATCCGCAGCGGCTATTCTTGGCGCATCTGCTCGAACCGAGGAGAAAATACTGGAGGCAATCTCAGAAGGAGCCGACTATATCGGATTCGGACCCATCTATGGTACCTCTTCAAAACCGGATGCAGAAGCAGCTAAAGGGTTAGAACGCCTTCGCCGCATGTGCGACATTGCAGCGTGTCCCGTCATTGCTATTGGTGGAATTGGCATTCAAACTGCGGGCGAAGTTATTCGGGCAGGGGCACACGGTATCGCTGTAATCTCTGCTGTTTGTGCACATTCTGAGCCACAGGTCGCAACGCAGGCATTGCTAAGCGAAATTCAGGGAGCAAAGTAAGTCGGAGTCGGTGGAAACATACATGAAAGATACAGCAAAAATTGAACGTCCCTCTAAACTGTTCAGAGAAATTAATGAGACTTATAATCCGGACCTGGATAAGGTTGATGAAGCGTTCGTTCAGGGATTGTGGCATGAACAGCGTTTTTTTGATACCAATATGGAGGCGATTGGTGGACGCACAATTCGCGTCCTAAAGCCTGGTATCTGGAATCATAACGAAGGTCCCGATTTCATGCATGCCGAAATTGAGATTGATGGAAAACTCTATGTCGGTGATGTTGAAATACATGTCCAATCTTCGGAGTGGTATGCGCACAAGCATCACCTTAATTCCAGATACAATCGTGTTATATTGCATGCTGTGTATTTTGACAATGATATCAATCTGCGGACGCGCCTTCAGAACGGCAAACGTATCCCGACCTTAGAGCTACTGAAATGGGTTGAGGCGGATACCGGTGATTTGTATGACAACACGCAAAATACAAGGACAGAAGATGGAAACTGTCGAGTTACAGGGAAACAGCTGAACATAGAGATACTGAAGGGTGTTTTTGAATCTTTGGGACGTGAACGGTTTTTGGAAAAGACTGAGTCAATGCGTTTGTTAAGAACTCGGCTGGATTTCGAGCAACTCCTCTATGAAGGTATCATGGAAGCGTTGGGGTACGAACGCAACAGCAAGGCTTTGAGAGAGTTGGCACAGCATGTTCCTTTCGCGGACCTTGATGGCAAATCCGAGTTAGAGATTCAGGCGATTCTCTTCGGAGTTGCCGGACTCTTGCCATCGCAGCGGGAGAAACCACCGCCACCAGAAGTAACGGATGATCCAAACATTGCAGCGTTAGAGGCGTTATGGCGTGCGTCAGCGTATGCCGAACTTCCGCCACGTATGACAGAAGCACGCTGGAGTTTCACAGGGAGACCTTTGAACCATCCTGCCCGACGTATTGCCGCGATCAGCCAACTCATTCATCGTTCCCAAGGGGGTCTGATGATGTATTTTCTGCCGACTTGTGAAAAGGCTGTGGCTGCGGATACCGTAAGGTCTTTACAAACTGTTGGGACGGAACTCCGTGGGTTGCTGATGCTTGAACCGACCGGTTACTGGAAAACGCATTATAATTTTGGGACAGACGGTGCCGCTAATGCAGCCCTGATTGGCAGCGTTCGGGCTGTAGACATTATTACCAACAAAATTTTACCCGTTGCCTATGTATGGGCAATTGAATCAGGAAGCGAAAAACTCCAAGAATCTGTTTTAAGACTTTACGGTGTTACGCCTAAGTCGTCTGGAAACAAGATCATCAAGGAAATTAATAAACAAATTTTTACTGAAACCCAGCAAATGCGGGACCTAAAACCGAAAGCTAAAATTGAACAAGGCATTATCCGTTTGTATAAAAACTATTGTGCGGATTGGCTCTGTGACCTCTGTCCTATTTTAGAACACGACGCGCTTCTCTCAGAGGAAGATTAGTATGGATTCGCACGTTAAACCCTTGACAGACGAATCCTATTGGACAACACTCTGGGATGGACAACAGCATAAGGTTCGTCGTCTCCGGTGGGCTTATGTCGCGAACCGTCAACTCGCTAAGTTATTTGATTTGGCACTTTCAGGTTTTAAACAACCGACGTTAATTGAGTTGGGATGCGCCGATTCGTTGTGGCTCCCATACCTCGCCCAGAACTACGGAAGCGACTGTTATGGCGTTGATTTTTCGGAGTTGGGGTGCCAACTGGCACAACGGAACCTCGCCCTTGCAGGTGTGCAGGGAACGATTCTCTGTGAAGACTTGTTCGCGTTTGCCAAAAAGCATCAAGCCGTGTTTGATTTTGTTTACTCAATGGGATTGATTGAACATTTCAGCGAACCACAAGCGGTCTTAGCGGAGATGTACAGCCTACTCAAGCCGGGTGGAACGATGCTCACTGTAATGCCGAATCTGCGCGGTATGTATACACCGATCGCCCGCGTCGCGAGCCCGAAACTTCTTGCGACACACAAGGTGATTCTGCCAGTCGGACTCGCGACGATGTTACGAGACACTGGATTTCACGTCACGGCGTTTGGGTATACAGGCGGTCCCCTGAAATTGAGCGTTGTTGATTATTCGCCGTGGCGGGCAGTCATTGGTAGGTGGGGACACGAAGTGCTTTGCAAGTGTGTCAATCTGACGGATATTGT
>CAZGAW010000051.1:0-11022 GCA_964523645.1 uncultured bacterium
ACTGTTTTTTGCCTTGTTCGATGCCTTGTTCGATGCCTTGTTCGATGCCTTGTTCAATACCTTGCTCGATACCTTGCTCGATACCTTGCTCGATACCTTGCTGTAGTATATATCGGTAAGTCGATGATTCTAACATAGGTCCCTCCATTAGATGTTGAATGTCGGCAGGATCAACGATTAAACCACTCAAAACCCATTGCCACAGTAATAGATCCTTCTGAAGTTCTGGCTCCAACGACAGCGCACGCGTGATTTGATGACATTCCTCAACCCATTCAACCGCTGATACTCCCGCCCGCGGCCGCATCAACGGAGCAAATGCCATCAAGGAAGTTTGATCTGTCTCAAAAATGGACTGACCCTCAAGTTCGCTGAGGCGGATCGCTTGATACTCTATCTCAATCTTGTGTCCTGGAAACGCTTGGCTATACCCGCCCGGGTCATTCTGACCCGCATCCGGGCTCAAATAGATGATGTAAGACAAAATCGGCAAGCCGTATCGTTCAAAGCAGCGCCCAAAATAGCCAACCTTGCGTTGGAGTATCTCTGCCCTCGTCTCCCTGCTGACTTGGAACTCAATATGCACTAAGACTTCTTGCGCTTCAACAAGTACCTTCGCCAAAACGTCCATACGGCGTATTTCAACAGTCGGAAGTTCAGTCTCAAGTTGTTCAAGGAACTTCAGCCCTGGGATTTTGGTTAAGGCTCGCAATAAATCTTCGGTGAACGTTCCAAAGATATGTTTGCTGACAATATCGTATCGGTTGTGCGGTAATTCTTCAAGGAGTTGGTTTAAGATATCTTCCATATTCAGATTATACCCCTATTTGTTGATGAATGTCAACTTTTTTGGAATTTGGGGTGTTGAAACAAAAGCGAAAATCCATTAGAATAGGGCTTGGGTAGGATTGGCAAGACAAACACACGTTGGTGAGGTCAAAGCGATAATGAAAATAGGTCGATTATCTATAGGATATATTACCGTCATTGTGATGCTGGTGCTACATCTTCTGCCGGTTTGGGGTTTTAAGTATTTCCCGACGCAAGATGGGCTAAGCCATATCTACAACTCATACGTGGTGAAGGAGTACCATAAACACGAAAACTATCGTCTGCGCGAAGTTTATGAACTGAACGCCACTGTCTTCCCGAACTGGACATCCCACGCGCTCCTTGTCGTTCTGTTGTACGTCTTTCCACCACTTGTTTGCGAAAAGATCGTGCTTACGCTCTGCATCGGTCTGCTACCGCTCTCCCTCTTCTATTTCCTCAACGGTATTGCCAAGAGAAATATAGTCTTTGGGCTGCTCGGGTTTATGTATGCCTACAATTATCTGCTTCACATGGGGTTCTATAACTTCGTCCTCAGTATGTCCCTGTTTTTTTTCACCCTCGGCTACTGGTGGCGGGTCAAGGATAAGCTCCGGTTGATAAACATTGTGGTCATATACATACTGCTGTTGGCGACCTATCTCACGCATTACCATTCCTATGCGTTGCTCGTCATGTCGTTGACCTTTTTCGCGCTCTTCTCATCGGGTTACGAGGTCCTACAAGGCGTATGGGGGCATAAGGAAACACCACAGCTGTTCATGCACCGACTCAGGGCGAGGGCGGTAACGCTCAAACCTGCGCTGACCTTTATAGGTAGCCTTATACCCGCTTACTTTATCCTGTTTTCCTACTACTTTTACCTGACCAATGCTCACGGCGGTGATAGCAACCATAAGGGCTTTGAATGGCTAAACGACTACTTCTTCGGCATGAAATCCTTGGTCGCTTTTCGAGATGAACACATACTGATCGGTCGGGTGTTGTTGGTTTTTCTTGCTGTCGTTTTTGTACTCACAGTTGTCAATCGGATTCGGCAATGCTACCGATTTCGTGCATCCGAGGAATGGAAAGAGACCGGCGAACGGCTCTGGACACGCATTTTAACGCAGATGGACGGATTTCTGATTATGGCGATCCTTATCACGGCGATGTATTACATAGCCCCTTGGTCTGGCTATAGCGGCGGTTGGATAAATGATCGGTTTCATCTGTACATATTCCTCGTGTTGATTCCGTTTTTTGCTGTTAACTTACATCGGTATGTAAACTATGGCGTAGCAGGAATCATCATCGCCCTATCCTTATGGCATCTCGGCTATAATGTCCACACGTATACACTGCTGAACCGAGACATCGCCAACATCCACTCGTCGATGGGTTTGTATGAAAAAGATACGATTCTTATGAGCGAACCGGGAGAGTGGAATGGTTTGTCTGATTCGCTCGGTTTTGAATCCAAATACGTTGAACCTTTTGGGCATACCGAGTGTCTGCTGGCAGTGAAAACGGGGATCGCCTATCTTGACAACTACGAGGCAGATACGGATCATTTTCCGCTGCAATACAAGCAGCGGGAGCTTCCTGCTGACTACGCCATTATATGGCGGACAGCGTATGACGATGTCGCGGGTTTGGAAGCGGAATACGATCTTATTCATTCTAACGACTATCATCGGGTTTATCGTCGCAAGCGCGTGGCACCCGACGCTGAAATGTGGGGTGGCGGAAATGTCATGTCCTTTGACATGCAGCCGAAAGGTGAACAGACGGCACCGGGGCATATCGCTGTATATACAGATACGGATTACACCGATGGACAATACGGTTGGCTGACGCAATCAGAGCGGGACGACTTCATGAGTGAACCCGAAACGTTACAACCTTACAAGGATAGTATATCAGGGAAGGCGGATGGTGTCTTCCGAGTAGCACTTCCGAATGGGACGTATGAGGTAACGTGCTATTTCAGCGCGGATGCATCAGGAGAGCCTAAACCGTTAGAGATAAACCTTATCGCGGGTCGTGAGAAGCAGATCCAGCGGCTCCAGATTCCTGTTGGAAGTGAGTCGATTGAGAGGCGTTACACTATTACGGTTACCGATGAACACCTGACGCAGGTGATATATACCCGTGGAAAAGGTAAGTACAAACACTGGGGCTGGAGCGGCTTTACTATTCAATCGACTGACGGCGGACCGCACTTCCTGCCTCCTGTGAGAGATGAAGAATAGTGAGTCAACTACCAACAGTTAAAGCGGTTGATAGTTGATGTTCCACTATACGATTCGTGTGTCAAGTTCAACGCGACCTCGACTTGATTTGTCCCCATGTTGTTGTTAGAGAGGTACTATCAGGATTGACAGCAAGTGCCCTACTGATGGAAGCCCCATTCATTCCGATTAAGATCCTTGTCTTTTTCGATTCATCTTGAAAGCGGGTTGCGCCTTCTCGTTCATTAAAATTCCAAAGTGCTACAGTCTCCCGATCACTTACAAAACGGTGGAGTGGCTTGAACGGTTCCTCGACCCCCGCTATATCAGGTAAGTCGTACCGGGCGATCCTCGAAAATCTTATCGCATCAATGTCGCCATGAAAGTGAATAACTCGGACCATCTCCCGATCATACCCACCTACGAAGAAATCTTTAAGTTTTCCGAGATCTTTCGCAGTTACTCGATCCATCGGGGCAGTGCTACCACTCTTATAAATCCAGTTGTTATATGCCTGACCAATTGTGCCATCCTTGTAAATGATTGCCACATAGTTCCATTTGTTTCTCTCCATTGGGACCCTAAAACCCGCGACTCCATGACCTCTTTCACTATCCAGATAGGCACCACCGTAGCCACACAATTTACTCACAGTACCCTTACATTCCGCAGGATTTTTCAGTCCGAAGTAAACTTGCTGACTGAAAATAATATTTCTCTCACCGAGCTTTGTTGGTCCAGATTTCGGATAGAACCACATCTCAACAGTGAATTCACGGGTGTTTTTTGGAAACAGATACCCGTGTTCCGCAAACCGGAGTACCGCATAGTCATCAACCCCATCCAGCGACAAAACGCCACCAGAAGGCTGGAATGAGAAAACAGGCATAACGAAGCCGAGTAATAGGACTGTAATGAGTAAGTGCTTAAAGTTAGCGGTCATGACAAATTCTCCTTTTACGGTTATAAGCGTCTTGAATAGATCGAAAAAAACGGCTTTCAAATTACGGCTCCGTTAGGTTGTTAATTTTTCGCATATTATTTCTGTGCCCTTGAACATGAAAACATACCGTTGGCACGCTTGCCGTGCGGTCTTGAGACATCATCTCTCTAATACATCGAGACAAGATTTCAAGCGACGATCGTGATCGGCATACTGTTTTAGCCACTCAACGACTGTTTTGCCGTCCCCGAGTCTGGCTTGTAAATCCGCACCGTGTTCTACGAGATATTGCGTCGTTTCTACATGTCCGTGACCGGCTGCGCAGTACAGCGGAAAGTGCCCGTGATCTGATGTTAGGTTGACATCTGCACCGCTGCTGACCAACTGTTCTGCAATTTCCAGATCACCGTTTCGAGTCGCATGGTGCAAGGCTGTATCGCCACGGGCGTAACGTTCCTGCACTAACTCTGGGTTGTCACGGAGCATTGCGTTGACTCGCGGCACATTGGCTAAGAAAACGGCGTATATAAACTGACGTGCAATTTCGCTCGATGGTTTGGCATGTGCATCCAAGCCACCATACGCAATGAGTAATGATACGACTTCCTTGTTGTCTGGCACTTCTCCGGCATAGTGAATCACATACCCATCATGCGCCGCCAAATCGGCACCACAGTCTATGAGATATTTAACAACATCGTAGTGCCGTCTTAATCCGGCATGAAATATAGGACGCCATTCGTATCTATCGTCTTGGTTGACCAGACGAGGGTCCTGTTCAACGATTTTCTTTACTGCAGCGAGGTCTCCGTTGGCTGCTGCGTCATGAATTGAACCGAGTTTCATATCTATCCTCCGTATGTTAGGTTAATTGTATTTTGAAAAATAAATCTAAAGGTTTCATCTTCAGTTCCGACTATTGAAATCGTATGATTTGACTCATGGTGTCCATAATGCGTCAATCTTGTCCATGATTGACGCCACTTTTTCCTGCTGGTTGTGTTCGAGAACATAGAGTAAATCCGGAAATGGGGCGGTACGGCGGTAAAAAGCGCAGCGAGAATGCCAGCCATCGTCAATAACGCCATCGTAGTGAGCAACCAAATCGCCAACATCTTCTGCCGGATCACCAATCGTGCAACTTCCCCAATCAATAATTCCAGTAACGGTTTCCGTATTGACATCGACTAAAATGTTGTGTGAATAAAAGTCTTGGTGAATAACTACAGGGGTGAAGGAAAAGATAGATGGATTGGCCATCACCTGCTCGAAATAGGTGGTAAGTTCCTCTTGCTGTCGGCGAGTGAGCAGCGGGAAGATGTAGGTTCGTATTTTTCCCCACATCTTGATTATTCCTTCCTGCCATGTCTGTGGTGTCCTATAAGCATCAGTCTCAAATAAGTCTTGCACACGATCTATAGGAAAGCGATGCAGGGCGGTGAGAAAAGTCCCCAAGGGCGGTTGCCACCACGATGCCGATTGTACTTGCAGTGAACACTGATTCAGTGGCTTTCCATCAATGAAGGCATATCCGCCAAACACGAACGGGTAATGTTGTGTGGGTTGCCCGTGGTAGAGGTACTGCGGAATAGACAAGGGAACCGTAGGGGCAAGTTCAGTCAGTAAACGCATCTCACGTACCAAGTCGTGCGCTGCACCCTGATGTTTAGGGAAGCGAAAAACTATCTGCTGGTTGACCAGAAATGTCCGATTCGCCCAACCTTCATAGAGCGGTTCCCATGTTTCAATCGGCAACTGTGGGAAGTTTTCAGTAATCGCTGCGTGGTAGTTTTTCTCAGTCAGTTCGAGCATATTCCTCCATTATCAATGCTAAGCCAATGTGTTAGAAAGCTCTGCATCGTGCCAAGGCAATCCGATAGGCCAATCTCTGTTACCATACATACAAATGGGGTTCTTTTTCTCGAATCAATTCCTTCACCTGCGTCGATTCGATTTGCAGGGCAATCTCTTCGCTCCCCATGTAATTGCGCCATTCTGTATCGGGAAGTAAATCCATCTTGTAAAGGATTTCCCGAATTGATTGACATATCGTGAGGATAATCTCACTGCGCGTTTCATGATTGTTTGCTGAGTCGAGTTTTTTGAGTAATGGTTCTATTCTGTCTATCCATTTCGGGAGGCGTTGTGCCTGCCAGTGTAGCCATTTCCAGTATACAGGAAAGTGCCTATTGAGCAGACACAGGAGTCTGAGAGTGCCTTCGACGAAAGCACCTTGGCCGATGAGTAAACCTATACCATCTCCACGTTTCGCTAAACGATAGCACGAGTTGTAGTCACCATTGTGCCAAAGTCCCCATAGATCACTCGCGATCTTCCACTTCCAGATATCTGCCGGGTAGTACGCCTTTTGGAAAGCGGATATGCGTTCGCTAAGAGCATTAGAAGGGTCGTAGAGAACAAAACCGGACGACGCGTAGCAAAGGTTGTTATCATCAGCGGCAGCCCACTCCTCAATCGTCACCGGTGGATGGGCAGATTCGTGAAAATCGTGATAGACTGCGTCGATGGTGTTTATCCGTATTGTCTTGGGTTGCAATTGGGTCGTGTCAATTCCTAAAAACGCATCTGGAATAGCCGCCTCCAGAGCTTGAGCAATAGAAGAGCCATATTCTGCAATATCCGTTTCCGGCAGCAGGAGTTGGCACTTACTGGGTCCCCAATCGTGATCGCGTGACAGTTCGTCATCGGCACCCAGAACGTCAGATCCTAATCCGATGACGCCGGCACTGAGGCGGGGAAGGACCTCCTGGAAGCGTTCTTTTAAGACGGGGAGAAACACTTCGTCGAATAGAATTTTACAGTATACATGTCCCTTCAGCGGTAACGCATAGTTTTCAGGATTGTGCTGCGAAGCGTCTTGTTCCTTCATCGGCACCATGTACCCCTACAATCAAATCATAAAAATACTAAATCTTCTGAAAAATTTCAAAATTAACGCGCACTGATAAACCTCATCCGAGTGTCTTCACCACAGCGTTGCCGACCTCTGAGGTTGTGGCTTGACCGCCAAGGTCGTGTGGTAGGGTTTTGCCTGCCTTGACGACTTTTAGCACAGCCCTATCTATCGTCTCCGCTGCTTCCACCTCACCGATGAAGCGTAACATCATCGAACCCGAAATAATTGCCGCCAGCGGATTCGCGATGCCCTTTCCCATGATGTCCGGGGCACTCCCGTGAACCGGCTCGAACATTGACGGGAATCGACGTTGGGGATCAATATTGCCACTCGGTGCCAATCCCATGCTTCCGGTGATAATTGCGCCGATGTCCGTGAGAATATCCCCAAACAGGTTGCTGGCAACGACGACATCAAAATCCTCGGGTCGCCGAACGAAGTCCATACACGCTGCATCCACGAGTAAAGATTCCGTCTCTACGTCGGGATACTTTGCAGCCACTCGCGCGAAGGCTTTGTCCCATACAATCATGCCGTAGCCTTGCGCGTTCGACTTGGTAACCGAAGTGACTTTGCGTTTCTTATCTCGTGCCCGCGCTTGCTCGAAAGCATAAGTGATGATGCGCTCGCAGCCGTGACGCGTAAATACGCCAACCTGCACGCCGACCTCTTCAGGAAACCCTTGGTACTGAAACCCGCCGACGTTGGCATATTCACCTTCTGTGTTCTCTCTTATCACCACTAAATCGATATCCCAGGCACCTTTGTCCTTGAGCGGTGTGTTAATACCGGGATAGAGAATACTTGGGCGTTCACAGACGTACTGATCGAACCTACGTCGGATCGGGAGCAGAAGTCCATTGAGCGTAACGTGGTCTTGGATGTCAGGGTGTCCAACTGCACCAAGGTAAATCTGGTCGAACGTCGCCAAGGTATCAAGCGCATCTGCTGGCATCATGTGTCCGTGCTTGAAATAGTAGTCTGAACCCCAGGGGAACTCCACAAAGTCCCATTTGATGTCATACCTGTCAGCGATAGCGTTGAGGACCTTGAGAGCCTCCTCCATCACTTCAACGCCAATGCCGTCTCCTCGAATTACCGCAATCTTGTATTCAGCCATATTTTCCTTCCTAAGATTCCTAATCTAAGTTTCACCTACATGCTTCGGAGGTTATGTCAAAAACGTAATTTCTACAGTTTTTTGCTATACGACTTTGCTGATTTCAACTCAAGGGTTCTCTGGAGCATCCTTCTCGAAACAGGTTAATACCGCATCCCACGCAAGCTCCGAAGCGATATGGTTTAAGACGAAGTGATTTATGTCTGGATTTTCCACTTCATCTGTTGTCACGGCATAGAGGACATCCCCATCAACACTGGTATGAAACGGATAAATCGCTCGCGTCATGGAACTGTGAACATGTTTGGCTAATTGATGCAGTGCCTCCATGTCGAGTTTCTGGTTGGTAACCACCAAAGTCAACGTCGTGTTACCCTCTGACGGATTTGTGCTATTATCATCGGGTGGTGGCAGATTCACAGCATCCGTAAGTGTGTGTCTTCTACCGGTCTGTGGGTTATAATGCCCTCTAACGACAGTGCCTTGGCGATCCATAATGGCTCCCAGCGAATTGACGACACTGAATACCGCAATCTTTGTGGGACCGACTTGGCGAAACGCGCCCCCCTGTCCTGCGCTTTCGCTCTCAAAAGGTTTCAATAGCCATTTTCCACAGGTAGCGGAACGCCCGGCACCTCTGGCACCAAGCGGAAAAATACCCGGCTTAGCCGCCTTCACAGCTGCCCGACCGAGCGTTTTGTCCGGATAGATCCAGTTCGCTCGGAAGAAATCGTATATTATGGCACCTCGTACGCTATATATACCTGGATAACCGCTCTGTGCGAATATCTCAGCAGATACACCGGTTGCAGCTTCTAAACCGTAAAGAGAGCCGCCCGCAAAGCAGATAGCACTTATCCCACCATCTGCAGCGGCAATACCCTGAATGGTTCCCGGCATTCCGCCCCGAATATCAACGACAGATTTTGCGCCGTCAGGAAAGTAGAACACAGTGCACCCTGTAGGTCCCTCTTCGTATTCAGCTACACCTATATGCAGAGAGGGGAAGTCAAATTCGAGGACAGGTCCTTCAAATGCGGTCTTAGGTGTTAGGGGTGTATTATCGTTTGTTATAGGCTCCGGATTGTTTGCCTGTGATGTGTTTTGGTTTTCATCTGCTAACGCAGCGGAAGCAAATACCATCATAGTGATGACTAACAAGAAACCGTAAATTTTCAATCCATCTTGGGTCAGCGCGGCACTAAACATTTCAATCCTCACACAGCGAGTCTTCTGGAGTTTTGTTAAAGTTTAAGCCTAATGATGGGACTTGTCAAGTTCTATTGTTGATTGCAGCCGTTCCATTACTTTAGACGTTGCACAGGATAAGATATTGTGCTATGCTCTAAGGCAAAACTGGAAGCTGGAAAACTAAATCGACTTCTGATGACGAAAAAGAGGAAAAACCGATGTCAAACGCTCAAGAAATTGGTTGGAAAGCCGTTAGTAAAACCGGTGTTGTCGCTGCGGGTGGTGCCAAGGCTGTCGCAGCGGGAATCGAGATTCTGGAAGCGGGCGGAAATGCCGCAGACGCAGCGGCCGGAACGATTCTTGCCCTTAATGTTACAGATCACGGTGCCTGTTCTATCGGTGGTGAAGTGCCGCTCCTTATCTTTGACGCAGAAAAACAGGAAGTAAAATCCCTCTCCGGACAGGGACGTGCGCCGCTTTCCCAAACAGCCATTGACTGGTATATGGAAAACGGTATCCCCAACGGGGACATCAAAATGGCGCCCGTGCCATCGGTTGTTGATCTCTGCACGACGACCCTCAAGTTATATGGCACGAAGACGTTTGCGGAAATCGTATCGCCTACACTGGTACTGCTTGATGCTGGTGGGGCAGACTGGCATTCTGATTTGGCGGTTACGCTGCGTCGGATGGTCGCGTCGGAACAGAAAACTTCTGGGAGCCGTGAGGAAAAAATCCAAGCCGCGAGCGATCGGTTCTACGGGCGGAACGGTGCTGATAGCGATATTGCTGACGCATTAGAAGGTTTTTACATTGACAAAGGGGGATTTCTGCGTAAGAGAGACCTCGCTGCCCATGTTACACTTGTTGAGAACCCTGTGGCAGTGGAGTACCGTGGGTATACGGTATACAAGTGCGGTCCTTGGACGCAAGGTCCCTATCTCTGTCAAGCACTGCGCCTCCTGGAAGGCTTCGATCTCAAATCGATGGGGAACGCCTCGGCAGACTACGTGCATGTCGTTACGGAATCGCTTAAATTAGCGATGGCTGACCGCGACGCGTATTACGGTGATCCGGAATTCGTGGATGTCCTGTTATCCGAACTACTTTCCGAGGCCTATACCGAGATCCGCCGCCCCTTGATTGATATGCAGAAAGCATCACTCGAAGCACGTCCGGGTGATGTGGACAACATGGAACCGCTAAAGGCGGACGGCGTTTTCAGACCCGGTGTAGGTGGAACGACGACTTGTGCGGTTGCTGACCGTTGGGGTAACGTCGTCGCTGCGACACCGAGTGCTAACGTTTATCACGCGGGCGGTATGGTCGGACCGACAGGTGTCAGTTACGGCAATCGTTTACGGAGTCTCAATACCACGCCAGGGCATCCCAACTGTATCCAACCCGGAAAACGTCCGAGAATCACGTTGACACCTACACTCGTGCTCAAAGAAGGTGCCCCAATTTTAGCGATCAGCGTTGCGGGTGGTGATCTACAGGATCAAGCGACGATGAATCTGCTGCTCAATTTTGTTGAGTTTGATATGCTACCGGAGGATGCTGTCACAGCACCGCGTTTTGCTACTGCCCATCACGAAGATTCGTTCGATCCGAATCCGAACCGTATAGCGACCTTCGGGCAAGCAGGTTCGTTAACTATCAACGACAGTGTGAGCGAAAGCGTCAGGGCAGAGCTGGCCGGTCGCGGTCATCAACTGAGGACGCAGGGAGGTGCTATTGCCGCGCCTTCTATGCTCTATATCAATAAAGATAATGGGACGTTCTACGCTGCCGGGGATCCAGCTGC
>CAZGAW010000051.1:11122-33311 GCA_964523645.1 uncultured bacterium
TGCTCTATATCAATAAAGATAATGGGACGTTCTACGCTGCCGGGGATCCAGCTGCTGGGAGACATGCTGCAGGTTTAGCATAGAAGTGAGATTATGCTGTCAGAAAACAGGCTGATATTATGCATCAAAGTCCCCCCGCAAGATACGTTCGGAAGGGGATAAAGCATCTTCGTCGTCCAACGCAACCTCAATTTCTGATTTCTGCCATAGCGGTCCTATAGACATCTGAGCATAAGGTTCAATTTCTGTGTTTCCGTTAACCTTGCGACAAACATACAACGATTCGGGGGGAACGAGATCGGGCAAAAGCGATGAATGCGTTGTCACAATGAATTGGATATCTTTAAGAAGCATACGAGCTTCCAGGAATCGAGCAATGCGCCGAATCCTGCGAGGGTGAATGCCATTTTCCGGTTCCTCAAATCCTATCAACGCTGGTGGTTCTTCGGCACCAACGAGTGCTAAAAGTCCTAAAATTCGAAGTGTACCCTCCGATAAGACGCGAGCGGAAATTCGCTTTTCACCTTCACGCAGATCCAATTCAACTTCACCTAATTCGTTAACACTGACATCAATGCCAGTTATAGATGGAATCATGGTGTGAAGCGATTTCTGGACAGATTGAAATTGTTGCTTATTACGAGCTTGCAAGGTGTTGAGAAAGGCTGCGAGATCCTCTCCCATTGAGCCAATATCGTGAACTGCCTTGACCGGATTTGGGAGTCGCATCTGTTCTCTGGGTTCAAGGTAGAAAGTAAGCCAGTTCGCCAATTCTTGCTGCATTGCAGTCAAATGAGGATAGTGGGGCGGATAGTGAGACCTCGAAAGGATACTAAAGTCAAGATAACGTTCATAGTAGAGTGGATGCGACTGTCCCTCCATCCGCAGATGTAACCGATTCCTGATTCGCTCTAAGAAAGGCTTCCTATTTTGTTTGGGTTTACCGTCGGCACTAAGTGCTGCAAGGTATTCATCCGCCACCCGCAGAATACCCAACTTCGGAAGCATTTCTATCTCAATCCGATATCGGAGATCTTTCTCGCGCACAGGTAGTGATCGCCTTGGGACAGGATTATCTACATTTTGTGTGTCTTTTTCTGCTGTTTCTCTTATTTTCTGAATACGCTGATTGACACTTTCAATAACAGCGGCGGAAAGTTGAACGTCTACCTCTATACTGAATGACACTCTTTCTTTTTCAAGGAGTGTCTTGATGCCTTCATCTCCAAAAGTAAAGGATTCCAGCGGATGTCCCCGGTACGGAGGCTCAAATGCTTCCTCCAAAGTATGACAGGTTGACATTCGAGACAGAAGTTGTAAGGCATCAAGGAAATTGCTCTTTCCCGAAGCGTTAGGACCAACGAGTACAGAAAGTGGTTTGAGGTTTAGCTCAAGATCCACAAGTGATTTATACCCTTGAATTTTAATTCGCTTCAGCATCGTAATATGCCTCCGTTCAGTATCCAAGACTCCGCAGGTATTCTCGATTGACGATTGCGGCTTCGGCGGGTGGACGTGGCGGATACGGACGGTCGAGTTCGACAGAGACCCATCCGTCATAACCGACCGATTCGAGACCTTCGAGTGCGGCTTTGACATCAAGTCCTAAGTTTCCGGCACCGAGTTCAGCGAAACGTGCCTGTTCGCCGAAGCGTTGTGTTCTGTAATCCCAAGTCTCAGGATCATCGGCGTGGCAGTCCTTAAGATGGACATGCCCAATCCGATTCCGTAGATTTTCGCTCTCGAAAACCTGCATCGGGTCGCTTCCTGCAGCGAGCATGTGGCCTGTATCAAACAGCAACCAGAGACTCGGTGCTGCCGCCAAAAGGCGTTCGGCATCCTCGACCGTCTCAAGCATCGTGCCGAGATGTGCGTGATGGAAGCCTTTGATGTTGTGTGCATCACAAAACGCAAGCATGTCGTCTAACGTTCGGGCAGCGTTCTCGAAATCGGCATCGCTCGGATCGGGACCACCCCACTCTGAACGCCTTAACGACGGTACTTCGGCGGCGTTGTTGCCGAGGGTAATGTTAAAGCGGACTCTGTCAAGTCCTGCTCCACCGGCGTTGACAATATGAAGTCCGAGACTCCGTGTGAGCGTCGCCATTTCAACGAGTTCATCGGTTGTTTCTATTCCTAAACCTTCTACGCCATCCCACCCAGCGTCAGCGACTTCACGCAACACTTTTTCCAGATTTTCGCGCTGTTCGCCCCCAAATTGGATGAGATGGCAGGCAAGTCTAAATCTTCCCATGAATATGTCTCCTTACTTATCCAACTGATAAATACAATTTCTTTCCGAGTACTTTTGCGTATTTTCCTAAGGTTGACAATCTAACATCTTCCGCATGGTTTTCCATTCTTGAGATAGCGGACTTCTTCGTATTCAATTTTTGTGCAACATCTTCTTGGGTTAAGCCAGCTTCCTCTCGAGCTTGCCGAAGGAGGACACCGATCTTGAACTCCAAATAACCCGTCTCGTAATTTTCGGCAAACTCAGGGTCTTTGACTCTACGCTTTTCGATATATTGTTTTAAGTCGCTCACTGTTGTTTCCTCCTGAAATAATCTCGTTTTCTCTGTTCAGCTGTATGAATGTCTGACCTTGGGATTTTCCGTGTCTGCTTGGCAAATGCATGAGTGAGAACCACCAACTTTGGACCATCAAAGAAGGCTAAAAGTCTGAACGTGTCTCTACCGATATTGACCCGGACCTCCCAAATATCATCCGTGCCAACCAACTTTTTAAAGTATTGTTTCGGGACAAACTCCAACTCTTCAATCAGTCGCAAGGTCCAAGTGACTTTGGCACTTTGCCTCGCAGTAAGGGAATCCAAAAATTGTTCAATTGGACAATATCCTGATGACGTACGATAAAAATCGACTTTTCTCATTTGCCTTTAAAGGGACGCACTAAAGGTTCATGTTGGCAGATGTTGCTCATTTAAATTTTATTTTTATTGAGTGTTGTTAAGGACAATTTTTGATCGGGGTTGTGATACAACCACCTCTCCATATTTTCCTTAACAGCAGCCCACTCGCTATCCAACATTGAATACCAAGCGGTATCCCTATTTCGACCTTTTACGATTATATGTTGTCTGAAGATACCTTCAAACTTAAAGCCGAGTCGCAGTGCCGCGGCTCGAGAACGTTCATTCAGGGAATCACACTTCCATTCGATGCGTCGGTATTTTAGTCTATTGAAAGCCTCACAGAGCATGAGGTATATGGCTTCTGTGTTAACGTTTGACTTCTGAAAATCCGGTGAATACCATAAGTGTCCGAGTTCCAACCGCCGCATATCCGAGACGATGTTCAGAAAACTTACCATCCCGACACGTTGCTTTGATTCAAGGTGGTGGACGGTAAAGAAGAGTGGATCCTCTGAATCGGCACCTGCCTCAAGCCATTTTCGCATGCTGTGTGTGCCATCAAAGGGACCGTAGCTCATGTAGGTCCAGATTTGCTCTTTTATATCCGATCCGTGAGAGCATTCGTAGAGTTCCGCAACATCGGTTTGTGGATTGACTGGCGATAGTATGATGAATTTACCTTTGTAGTCTATTTTTTGCGGTACATCAATATGCGTAATAGGTTGAACACTATTTCCGACTTGGAGAGACGGTTGTGTCATAGGAATCCTTTTTGTGTTTGTTATTATTTTTTTGATTGCGCCATTGACTTCTTACTTGAATGCATACTCCCAACGGTGATATTGACCGAAATCGGTGGCAGCGGTTAATAGATTAGGCGTGATAATGTGTTTAAGAGTGTCTGGAATAAATACCCCCGTATTTAAGCGATCCTGATAAAAAATGTGATTTCGAGCCGCACGAATCACATCGTACTGTTCCTTCACGGGTAGTTGAGACTCAATAAACCCCTCAATCCACAACCCACGATAGAGTAATGTATCAACAGGTATAAGATGGACAGTCTCAGGCACATCAAGCGAAGACTCGTAAGCCAAAGGCTCCCAAAGAAAGAGGTTGCGCACTTGCGCATCTGTTACAAAACCTGCCTTAGAAAATGCCCCTTGGCTTGGATAATTATCCACGCGGATGGATGCCGCCGCGCAGAACACTCCCAAATTAGAACCGTAAGTCAACGCTTCCTCAATAAGAGAAGTCCCCATGCCCTTTCCTCGACTCGTAGCGCGAACAATAATAAGATCCATTTCCCATCGGCGTACTGGGATGGACACCAGAAATGCGGAGAGGAAACCTACAATTTTACCGCCGTCCACTGCCACGAAAATTTGATGTTCAGGTGACAAAATGTGATCCGTGAATACATCAAAGAGAAGCGACTCTCCCCATGTTTCCTGTAGTATTCGATGAATCGCTTCGGCATCATCTGCACACGCCAATCTAATTTCTGACATTACTTTAGTTAAACACAGTTTTGAATATTAGAACTGTGTTGCTTATCTCTTAACCTTTTTGAGCATGCCCCAAGTCGTCGCGGCTTTATCCAACGGCGATACACTCAAAACCTGCTCCATATCTTGCTGAATCTCATCTTCGGTTAGGACTCGGTTATAGATGACGAATTCGTCAAGTTTTCCACCATAGGGCCACGCACCATCCAAGCGATTGCCGAACCAGTGATCTGATTGAGAAACCGGAATTTCGCCTTGCACTTTATAGGTATTATCAAGTTTACCGTTGATATAGAGCCGAAGTTCCTTATCAAACTCATACACGGCGGCAACGTGCGACCATTTATTTTCTGGAATCTCGTTCTTGGTACTGTTCCATGTACGCCCACCAGCACCGGGACATCCCATCCACACGGAGGGTCTGCCTTGATGGATACTCAGATAATACGTGTGAGGTCCTGCTTGCCCGCGGACATTACGATAATCGCCGACACTCTCCGGGTATACCCATACCTCCATCGTCAAGTTCTTGGTAATCGCCAGACTATCAGACGCTTCAGCTGCCACGACCCCCTTCTGAATCTGTTCGTTAAAAAATACCCCCGAATTGATTTTTCCATCTTTCTCCCACTTCGCGTCGCCTTCGAGCGTCCCGTGATTTCCCTTGCCGCTCAGGTCTTCAACCTCTTTTCCCTTTCCCGCATCGAACGAATAGTAAAGTACCATTGCGTCGTCTTCAATTGCCTTCGTTACAAAGGGAAATATGAAAATGATTACCACGCTCAGAATATATGAAACTATCCGTCTCATGTTAACCTCCATTGATGCATGGCGCACCAGTTATTGTTTACGGAGAATAAAAGAATTAAATATCCGACCGCTGTGAGGCTCTAATCGCCGGTAGTATTCTAATCTAAATGATTGTTGTAGCACCTCCAGAAGTGCCTCTGTCTTCCAAAAAGAGAAAAACCGCTTCGGTTCATATCTATCGTGTTCCCAGATACCCTCAAAGTCTTGGTCTCCCCAGATACCGAGATACATTAAGCCGTTTCCATTGAGCCGTTCTGAGATAAGACGCAAAACCCGATCAAAATCCTGTTTCGGTATGTGCAGGAGACAATTCATGGTATACACTGCGTCAAAGTGCTGGTTAATTTGGTCGAGATCGTAGCAATCCAAGACTTGTGCAGGGATACCCTTTTCAGCAGTGAGTTTCACCATTGTTGGTGCGTTGTCCACCGCTAAAACTTGGCATCCTTGGCTTTGAAAAAACTGGGCATCCTGACCGTGACCGCAACCGATTTCAAGGAGCGTCTCTCGTTCTTCAGCCTTCAAGAGTCTTAGGAATTCTGCCCGCTCTCGGACCTTGAATTCGTCAGGAGAATGAGATGCTCTTTCATGGGCGTACTTTTCGTACACCTTAACAAGTGGATCCGTGAATTGCATCATGTGAGCGACGCTCCTAACATATTCCAATTGACACTTCGACGACCAAGTCGATATTAGTGCCCAACAGGTAGCTGCGCGTTAATGTCGATTTTATAAATTTTTCGTCGAGCAACACAAGGAATAGGTAGCACTATGGGTCGGACATTTGACAGTTCCCAACAGACATAGTTAGGGATCCAATCTATTCCTTGCGATTCGGCTTCTTGGCGTGTCCATTCGTGAACACCCGTAATATCAACGATTGCGCGTGCCAACCCGTTCGGATCTTCCTGCCCTTTTTCGGTCAAGTAAATTTCATTCTCGACAAGCACGAGGTCGAGAAACGGAATCTCTGGCGGCAGCCAACGCCGGATTTCGACAACCTTCTCTCTCGCAACAATCCGCTGGACAGAGGGTGAAACTATGGACAGGGCATTAACTATCAAAACTGCCTTACTACCAAGCGTCGTCCGGTGGGTAAATCATGGAACTTCCACTGCCTGCGCCTTTAAATTCGTTCTCAGCGAACCAGTCCTTGACGGTATCCCGCCACTTGATGAAGTGTGGGGCTTTCAGGTGTTCTTGGAACGCTGCCTCGTCTGTATAAACTTCATAGAGCCAGATCCGGTTGGGATCGGCACCGTCCTGAATCACATCAAACCGCAGACAACCGGGTTCATCCGCAACAGAGCCTTTCGCGTCGTCTATCATGGCTTCAATGAACGCATCTCTGTGACCTTCTTTAATCTGAATCGGTGCGATAATAACAAACATAATTTTCTCCTTCTTTTTTTAAACATTAGGGGTTGATTCCCCTTTAATGCTGCAGCCTATCATAACGTGGGACAGTTGTCAAATTCAAAGTTGAAACCTCATGCTGATGCAATTGTTAATGCCTTCAGTTTGTCTGCATCCAATTCGACTCCAAGCCCCGGGCCTTCAGGCGGATAAAGGTGGCTGGCTTCTGCTCGGATGCGTTCCTTCGCGGGAGATGCCGTATAAAGCACGGGTCCCATCGGATCACAAGGCAGCGTCAGATTGGGCATTGAAACGCCGACGTGGATTTGTGCGGCTGTTCCAAGCGTCGATTCCTGATCCGTGCCAATCAGACACCTGAGTCCAGCGGCTTCTGCCAACGCAAACAGGCGACGGATATGGGTCGGACCGCCTGCGACACATGCCACATTGAAGACCGTGCAAGCACGACGTTCGGCTGCCTCATACCCATATTCTAAATTACTGATGTGCAGACTCACCGGTAAATCCATACGTTTGGTGAACTCCGTACAGACGCGTAAGTTCCGTGAGGGTTGCTCAAAATGGTAGGGCGCGTGATGCCGAAGGACATCAGCGTAACGGAGAGCGGTCTCCCAGTCATTGAAACGACCGGAGAAGTCGATTTGTTTGAGCTTGATTTGCTCATCAAACCTTGATTTCATCTCGGTCAAGAATCGGTCATCCAAAGCACTATCGCCCGACACGTAATAGCGGAAGAGATGGTGTCCGAGGTCTACCAACCGTTGCAGATAACCCGCGGCCTTTTCAAAATCCTCCGTTACCTGCCATCCGAAGATCGGATAACAACAGTAGACGCTGTCTCGCATTCTACCGCCGAGCATTTGGTAAACGGGTACGCCCTGGACTTTACCGTTCAGGTCATAAAGTGCAAGGTCGATGGCGGAAGCGAGATGTAAATTGGAAACTGTGCTACCGAAATTCTGTGTCCGTAGGAACTCGTTAATCTCCGTGATACGGGTCGCATCCCGTCCGATAAGCAGATCGTTGTAGCGTTTGGTGACTGCACCTAAATCCTCGGCGCTGCTATCAGAGGCTTCGCCTAACCCGACAGGACCGTCGTCCACATGGACTTTGACGATAACATGCCCCGATATATGACCGTAATAACGTGGTGTCTCAATCTGGAAGGTTTCAACCTTTGTAATTTTCATTTTTTCTCCCGAAGGTCAAGAACGGCTGCGTAGTGTTTGGTGATCTGACCGTCATATTTTGTCTCAATGAGATTGACAATCCCCTCAAACAGGAGACGCTTATTCTTATCTGGCAACGCGATGTGATCCGAATAGGTACTCAGAAGTTTGATGTACTCCTCAGATGAATATGTTCGCGTCCACGGGTATACGCGTTTAATTGAATCTTGAAATGCCTCTACACCGGGGAAATTTGTAGCGTGCGTAGGGCGGTCCGTGGTCAGCGGCGGGTAATATCTGTCATACAACGCTTGGACTTCTGCAAAGAAGCCTTCATCTTTCCGCACATGTTGGTTCGAGAAAACAGCAAGGAAACCCTCTGATTTAAGCACCTCGGATGCCTTCAAGTATCGCACTTTCGGATCTACCCAATGAAAGGCGGTTGCAGAAATAATTAAATCAAATCTTTCTTCTGACTGCCACTTCTCGAACGCTTCTTTCACAAACGAAACATTTGGAAACGCTTTCAATTTTGCCTTCGCAACGTCTATTAAATCGGCACCAATATCAAGACAAACCAATTCGTATCCACGCTCGGCAAAAGAACGGGTCGCTTTTCCGGTACCACATCCGATCTCAAGAATTCTGCTGTGGGCGTTGAGTCCAGAGAGGTCTACGACATCTCGGATTAGTGCTTCAGGGTATCCGGGTCGGACCTCTTCGTAGAGTGTCGCTGCAGTATTGAAGGTGCCTTTAAGTTCGGTGCTTGACATACGACCCTCTTTCAAAAAATCGTTGAGAAAAAGGTTAGCCTGTCCTGAGAAGTTTCTTCGCTGCCTTAGACCAGTGCTGCTTAATCTCTTCAGGCACCCGAAGCCGCTCGCCTGTATGCGGTAATACGCGCCCATAACCGATATCGAGCATCGGACGATGCGTATCGGTACTGTTCGGCATTCCAACATGCCACAATCGCATGTCCCGCAGAATGAGAGAACCCATAGGCATGACCGCTTGTAGGGCGGGTAAGTGTTTACTCCGTTCACCGAGATACCGAACATCTTCAGGTGGGGAATCCATAATCAAGTGCGAACCGGGCCAGATTTTTGTGGCACCATTTTCCTCCAAAAAGTCGACGAGTGGAATATCAACATAGATACCAGTAACCGGTAGAACACACTGCAGCTCTGGAAACAGATGGTTGCCGTCACGGTGGGGTGCTTTTTCCATTTGCTTCCCATCTACGTCTGGTGGCACATCGTGAATCCCGCAGCGAAACAGTGCGATCTTCTTACCCATCGCAGCTTCAATGACCTGGAGCGAGAAAGGGTTTGTGATAAATTGGTGATGGAGAAACGGCATCTTTACGACGTGGCGTGCTTTCCGAGCCATACCGCGTTGAACTATCTCGAAATAGGCGGTCTCTGCCACTTTAACGATCTCAACTGGCACAGCATTCTCAAGGATTACGGCACCGACCTCTCGGAGAAATCGAACCGCCAAATTTAGGCGCGCCGCACACATTTTTCCGTCTGCTTGTTCTGCATCGGTCAGCTGGATCCGCATATCCTTGCTCCCAAAAAATAGTGAAAGACATCGAAAGTGCTATAGCGATCTGCTTATGCCAATGTACCGCGTAACAACGGGTTGTCTTTCATCACGTCGCCGTCGCGATTTCGTGTACCCGATGGCATGTAATGGAGAGCCAATGCCCGCCGGTCTCTGGGTGAACGATTGGGGTTCGTTTGGTGGAGTGTCATGCAGTGATGGACCATCACGCATCCGGCTTTAACTGGCACAGGGACGGCACGATCCGCATCAGCATCCACCTGCAACAACGCTGGCAATTTGCCTTTCTCCGACGCAGCACGTCCGTGCGCCGCCAATCCTTCCAGATAACTGCCGGGGATAACGTTCATACAACCGTTCTCCTCGTCGGCATCGTCGAGTGCCAACCAGATGCTCACAAGGTTGGGCGGGGTGCACTGCCAATACGCATTGTCCTGATGCCAATACACTTCGCCACCGTGATAGGCGGGTTTGTAGAGTGCCTGATCGTGAAACAGCTGGATATCCGATCCGATTAAACACTCGACGATGTCTAACAGGGGTTCGTGGTAGAGTAACTTCCGATACTCCTCGTCCAAACGCCACATCTCCATGATCTGCAGCATTTCTTCTTCACGATCGGCATCTTCATCGCTTTCCGAGTCACCGACGACTGCAAGGTTACGTAACCCTTCACCGATTGTGCCGCGTCTCTGTGAAAATTGGGCATCGTAATGTTCGCGCAGCACGGTAAGGTGTTCGTCATCAACGACGCGTCCATCGATTTTGAGATAGCCTACGCGCTTGAATTGTTCTACCTCTTGAGACGTAAGTTTCATAACACTGCTCCTTGAAAGTTTGTGTCAACGTCTTGTGTTTCTGATTGTAATCCTTAATGGCTTCTTCAGTTAGATTTATGTTTGTCTGTCTTTTCTCCCTTTCGATTCATCCAAAAACGCATGAATAAGCCCCACGCAGAGCCTGTTACCAACCAAATTGGTAACGCAATAAGCATCATTATCCAATCCCATTCTCCTCCATTCAAAACCTCCCATACCTCTGGAATAACCCCCATAATCACCCACATGAGTCCACCCAAATAGAGAGTGCCTCTTAAAAGCCAATTCACGGACTTTGCTTGAATCAGGGGTCGTTCAAGGACCTTCGCCAATCTTTCTTTTTCTTTCTCAAGCCATTTTTGGCGGTAGGCGCGTGCAGGAAAATACCACAGTGGGAACGTAATCGCCAACACCGCGAGACTAAAAATGTTCCATAGACACGGAATCACTTGATGGCAACTCGGACACACAAGACCAAACCAATGCCCAAAAGCCCTTCCTTTTGCCCACAAACGGGCATCATTCAAGGTTTCACAGTGCGGGCAGGGAATATAAGTGCGTTCCATCCAAGGTTTATCACTCTTTTTGTCAACCAACGAGACTTTGGGAAGTCGTTGTCCGAAAATCAGTTCGTTGAACATTATTACTGGGTTCAATACCCAGTGTAAGACAAGGGGATGAGGTAGTGCATGTATTTTGAATCTGTTTTTATCGTATCGCATCGCGTTCATCTCCAAGTCAAATGGTTGCTTTTCTCAGCGATTTTTCTGACTTCAGTCTACATCGGATTCTTCAAGAATCTTTTGATACGTCTGTGACGCTACGTCGTACGCCGCGCGAGCGGCATCGCGTTCCTCTTCTCGGATGCGATCGACCTTTTCGTTCCAGCAGACCTCCACAGCATCCAAACACCATTGCGCACTTCTGCGACTTGCCCGGATCGGTTTGTCGTCTACGATGACGAAAACCGGATTCGTATGGGAAGATGGGAAGATGCGTAGCGCGACCCAACTCGATCTGTCAATGGACGCATCAAATTGAACGGGGACGATTTCACCGTCAGCGACAACTTCTTGCGTCTCAACTGACAAACCGTTGACGATGAGTTCAACGGGGACTTTCCGTTCTTCCCCAATACGGGCGCGTTCAATATCCCAATAGGGTTGCTGATCCAGAGATCGGTTCTTTATTTCAAGGTTGGGCGTTTCGCCAAGCCGTGCAGCGACACGCGCAGTGATAGTTACCGTATCGGGTGCCTCCAAATCTAACTGGCTAAGTTGCCCGGTCGGTGTCTTTTCACCAACCGGTACACCACCGACGGTGAAGTCCATAAGGTGACTTTTACCATCTCCGACATAAGAGCGACCGTCTTTCAATCCTGCTACCCATGCATCGAAGTTGAGAGGACCGGCAGGCATTTTTACATAGATACGTCCTAACCCGACACGCTCACCGTAAATGCAAGGGAAATCCGTCTCACCACTGATTCTCGTGCGGAAACCACAGTTCAGCGTATGATACCAGATATTCAGTTCCCAAACAGCGGGTGTGTCTACCGTGGAGATGAAATCAACAGCGTCATGAACAACGTCCACGATATATTCATTCGCACCGATACCGTCGAAAGGTGGCATATTGTAATTGGGGAGTTCGTCGCCATCCACTTTCAAACCCCAACCGCTATGGCTGAAGCCTGTCACTGCACCCTGTTCCTTTGCCCATTGGAGAACGGGTAGATCCCAACTCGGCCACTCCTCAATCCGTTCAGTGCCTCTGTAGTCATCCTCAGTAAGTCGCAATATTGAGAGGTGCCCAGCGTGTGAAGAGGGGAAACCTGAGACCTCCACATCGTAGCGCATGACGTAATCATCGGTCGAGAGTTCGTGAACTTTGCCGTCAAAAAATTGTTTCTGGTAATACCAGCAGGGTCCCCACGAAAGGACACAGCCGACATTGAGATCCTCTCCGAGAATGTGGCGCATCATATCTTCGGGTGTAACCCCTTCCGTCGGACTTTCATAGTGTGCGCAACCCGCGGCGTGGACGTGGTGATCGCCGGAACGCCAACCTTCCGCTGCGAGATGAATCCATCTTTCGAGATGGAAGGTCTCTTGATGCGTCTCGGCATTGGGAACGGTGATGGTTTGTGTTTTTACCTTATATTCCGGTCCGCGCGTGTATTCAACAGTATAATCGCCCGGTGGCAGGAGCACGGATTCCCCACTGTGTCGATAAATTTGATTGTGGAAAAAGAAATCGGGTGCAAGCCTGCGTCCGCGTGATGGATACACTCGGTTCAATTCGTCGCGAATGATAAAACCTGCAGTTGTCGGCTTCCCGTTGAAGTCTAACACCTCCAGCGTTACCTCTACGGCTGGCACGCAATGGAATAGAATCGGCACTTCACTACGGAATCCGATGTCCTGTGTGCCTTGACCGACGTTGAAACCGAGCGTCGCTTCCCGTTTCCCCGCATCACGGCTGTAAAGTTGAACGATACGATACTCCAATTCCAATCCCGAAAGGCTCGCCTTCAAGGGTGGGTTGGAATAGACTTCAATATCGAGAAACCGGTGCGGAATATCGCTTTTTGGGACAGTCATTTCCGGGTCGGCACTTCCACTGGAGCGCTTATACAGGGGCGCAGCATTTTCGCTTTCTGCAGCTAAGGGTGCCGTCACGCCTGCCTCGTTATGCACCTTTACCAAAAAGGTACGCCAACCCTGTTGCATCAGTTCCTTATGTGCTGGACCCTCCTTAACCTTCACACGGCTTTCGGGGTTGATATTGACGCCAGCCAAACAGTGTGGGTCAAGAATTTTTTGGATGTCAGCAATCGCCTGTATGTGATCCTCGGAGACCAAGGCTTTTTCGATTGCTGCGAGATCTTCTTCAGACAGCGGTGAACCGAGATAATCCAACGCCTCAATGAGCCGTTCGGTCGCTGACGCTAAAGGTTGAAATTCCACCTCGGTCACCAAACCCAACTCGTCGGTAAAACCCACGGAAATAAAAACTGAGAGCAACATCCAACCGATGAGCAGGAAACGAAGTTGGCTGTTAAGCCTCTTTCCTATAACAGTCTTATAGTGTCGCACAATCTATTCCTCCTAACAGCTTGAAAACAGGTAGCAACTTGGAGATCATTCATATTGATTAACAATTGTATCACAAATTTGGAGTCTGTCAATTAGAAAAGGTTTGTAGATAGATTGGATAGGTTTTGATTGGAAGATCGCTCCTACAGATGTCGCTGTCAGTCATCAGCGGACTTCGATAAGCAGCAGAAAGAACGCGGGCCGCAGAAACCGATCACACCCCAACCGCCAGCCTATCAGAGTCCTCTCGTGAGAAGACCTGATGATGACGATGATTGGTAGGACTGAGCCTGTCTATATTCAAACCTTCCACATTTTTCCTTTATTGCATTAGGGCAAGTTTGTAAAAGGACGCGAGGCTGTCCAAGACTGGACGCAAGCGGTAAGCGGAGCGACTCGCCGGACTGGTATTCTGACACGCTCGGTTAGCAGTTTAGGCAGGGTTTTGGGCGCGTTTTCGATTGCCGCGATTACACACGAGATAGGGCGGTTTGGGATTGCCAGCGTTCAAGCGGCGGGGCAGATGGAGCAATTGCGGCGGGCTACAGAGCAAATTCACATTAAAACCTCTCAAGTTGCTTACGGTATACTTTGGGAAATCCACGTTATAATCTGTCGGATAATACTCGAAAGAATCTGTTTTTTGAGAAATAAAGATGATAAAGTATCTACTATCGACATGAAAACAAAAAGGTTAGAAAGAAAATCTTTAATGTTTGTTGGGATAAGATTAACAATCGGAATTATGTTAAATATGAGGGACACACCATTTTTTACAAGAGATATGGGATTGATAATTTTAGAACAAGTCTTTTGAAATACATCTTTAAAATAACCGATACTTTGGGACAATGCATTAACTATGCCATGACATGTTCGTGTAAAATCGTGGCATTTGCCTGTGACTATATCGTTAATGTTATGCACAAATCCTGTTAAAATACCTGATATTGGATGGTGTATTTCCATTTTAACAACACTGTCTAAATCAATCCTCATAGAATTCTCAAGGAGATAATCACTTAATTCGGGATTAATGCTTTCATTCTCCACAGCGTTGTTATGAAATTCTGTCAATACATTCTTATAATTACTAAACAGTTTTATTTTCGCTCTCAATGTGTGTAATTTCTTCAAATAATCACAGAGACCTAATACAGCGAAACCTAACAATACTAATACTGGCAATGGTAATGCATTCAAAAACGACATAAATATTCCTGCAATAAAATACTCTTTTTTTGGCAATTAGTATTTTTGAGATTGGAAATCGCAAAAAGCCACTGTTTCAGAACAAAGGAGCATAGCGTATTTGAGGCGCATTCTGTACCGCCAAACATATTTATTCAGTCAGTTAAACGAGGTATCGCTCGTAGGCTCGCTAACACCGTTCTAAAGGTAGAGGACAGGACTTGGCGCGGGAAGCCCCAAGTTAGAACTCCTATCCACGAGCTTGAATATAGTATAGCGGTGTTGACGCTGTTTTTCAAGATAAAATGGAAGTTGGGCAGATTCATTTGGCGGTTGAGGTGAGGATTGGTTACCGAGAGGGGCGTGTGTCAAGACACGCTGATGTTTATTGTGATTGGGTGGATTCTACCACAGGGGCGTTCTTTGGGGGGGATTGCGGGGATTCTCGAAAGGAATTGTGATGCGCGATTCTGTCGGATAGCAAATAGGCGAGTGAAGTGTATCCTAATTTGGAAAAATGAGTTTAAATAAAAATTTCAAGCCCTTAAATATATGATCTATCTGATTGAGAACCGTAGCCCCTAATATTGTCACTCCGATTTTAAGAGTATTTGGGTATTTTGCAAGCCATTGCTCCAACCTATCCCATTTTTCCTTCCGTTTTGCTTTATCAGCCTCTTCCTTGCGTTTTTCCTCATCTTCCCTACGTTTCACTTCAGCTTCGAGTGCTTCTTGCAATCTCTGTTGTTCCCGTTCATACCTTTTGTTTATACCTTCTGGTGTGTCATTAAGCCGAAGTCTGCGATTTGTGCATGCGGCTAACAAAGGTTGATAGTTCTCAAAACTATGGATTTCTGCTGGAAGCACGCTCTGGTCATTGTTGATGAGTGCAGCTTCAATTCTGAAGGTATCACCAAACTGTAAATGGTAAAGATTTTCTGCAAAAACATCATACATTTTCTGCATTCTTTCACATTCGTCGCAGTCTACTCGTTCTAAATAATTAGGGCATGTAAACCTATTATGGAAAAACATCACTGAAGGTCCCCCATTATACCTGAATTCTAATTCTATAGTGGACTCATTTTTTTCAGCCCATCTTTCTTTTATAACAGGATTATCTTCTACTTTTAGTTCCATTCTGAACCTGCCGTTTTGAGGTTCAAGACTGGTTAAGAGGCCCTTATACTTCTGTAAGTGTTCCACTTTATAGGGTTGTTCATTCATTCTTGTTCACTTCTTAAATCACGTAGTTACCGAAGCACGCCCTGCTCCCTCAACGACGCGATCAATTCCTCTTGTGTGCGATTGCTTTTCGTTGAGTTGCACGCCGCACATAACAATTGAAGGTTATCCGGAGCATCCGATCCACCCCCAGAGCGTGGAATGATATGATCTATCGTCATGTTCCGAAACGGGAACAGGACTTCACATCCATTGCACTTGCCTTCTTGTATCCCAAACAATGTGTGCTTGTATGTCTTATACTTCCGAAGTTCAACCTCTGATAACACCTGTTCAATCTCGCTCTGCATGCCAAACAACGTCTCCGCATGGATTTGGCGGGGTTCATCTGGTTCTAAACGGATAGGGATGTCGGTTCGGTGAATAACCTTATCGCCCAGTAGCCCAGTATCTTCTGTTATATTCAGATCGCGCTCCAATCTCATTTTCACGAGTTCCACTGCTTTCGGACTCAAATCAATTCCGATCCATTGCCTCTGTAAACTTTCCGCAGCGATACAAGTGGTTGCACACCCGCAGAACGGGTCAAGGACAATATCCCCTTGATTGCTACTCGCCTTGATGACACGTTCTAATAAAGCGAGAGGCTTTTGGGTAGGGTAGCCGGTGCGTTCTTCAGATGTATTGCCAACACGATTTATATCCGTCCAGATTGACTTCAAAGGAACACCTTTGGCATCTTCTAAATACGACTTTCTACCTCGAAGAAGGGGTATACCTTCCTTATTCGTCAAAATAATCCCTTGCTCCCAGAGATTTTCCAATTCTTTTTCACTATACGCCCACCCTCTGGTTGTTGGAGTTCGTCCGCGCCAAGTGAACATTCGATTTGGGTTATCACCTGGTGCGGTTAAATCCGCACTTTTCCAACGTCGCCCATCATCATCAGAACGATTATATGACCTTAACTCGTTCTCACTTAAGGGTCCATAACTTTGATTCCAAGTAGCACCACGATGGGCATAATATAGCAATATATCTGCGACTTGTGCATATCGCTTTGCGTTATTGTTTCCAGTATGACGCTCCCATGTAATCTCATTTCTAAAGTTTTCTTTCCCAAACACAGCATCCATCATCATTTTGAGGTAATGGCTCGCGGTCGGATCGCAATGCAGATAGATGCTTCCTCTGGGTTTTAGGACGCGTTTCATCTCCAGCATCCGAATACCCATCATGATTAGGTACGCCTTCATGGATTTTCCATGGGTGAACTCAGCCGCACTAATTGCAGAATAGAGTCCAGGTTCATACTCAGCAAGTTCGCCATGCCATGCGTTATCAAGGTCGCTTAGCGTCCACGCATCTTTGAATGCCGCACCCGCCGCTTCGCTTCCGATGGGTGCTTCATAGGTTCGGTTGGAATTGAACGGCGGATCAAGATAAATCAAATCTATCGTCTGGGAATCAAGTCCGCGTAGGATATGGAGGTTATCGCCTTCAAAGATGGTTCTGTTTTCAACGTTCATAAGAATCAAATATAAACTACCTAAAACCTATTACTTCTTTTGAATGTGTCAATCTGGATACCAATAGGCAGGTGGAAACTCTCCTTGAAACATTTTTCATCTGGAAACTTACCATTATGTTCCAGACTCTCCTTGGGCTGCATTGAGTGCCCGAGTATCCCGTTAGCAATATCCCAAGATGTTGCGTGTATAGCGTCAACCGGCTCATAAACTGCTTTCCCAAGTTCAAGATGTACCGCATAAACGAGGGCGCGGTGATTACCATCCTCAATATAAAATGTTCCATCTGGAGATGATTTCCTCTCATGAGAAGCCAGATTTCTAATCCATAGTTTATCCATGAGACCTTTGTTGAAGGACAGGCTAAGGCGAGCATGGCGTTTGAACCACGGTTCTCCTTCAATTTCACCTTTCTCATTTTTAGCTGTTATATCTATACTGTCAAATATTTTGACCGGAATTCGATCCAGTTCTTGAAGACCAGATTGCTCTATAACTTTTTTAGCAACCTCCTTAAGTGGTTTATAGCATATATCTATTAGAAACCTATGCCATTCTTCATCTTCTCTCCACCAAGGCGGTTCTCCCATGAAAACAAGGTTGTCGAATTCGCGTCTATTGAGCTTAAGTCGTGTAAATTCGTATAACACCAATTGGATTGTCCAGTCTCCAGTCCATTATCCCCCTACGAAGGTGGGAGGGTGGCAGACATACCGTGCAGTATGCTTCGTAGTGCTACCCAAACTGGTTATAAGAGTCTATCAGATAAGCGAAAATTATGCCAGTCGATTTTTGACGCGACGGTGCTATCCCGCGCCAATCCGTCTTTGAAGCTAACCGCATGGTTTGATTTGGGTGAGGTCTGTTTTCTGCGCGCTTTCCGCTGGCGGGGCATCCGTGCGCGTGTTTCCGCTTTTCCCATAGGCGATCCTCGTGCGCGACGTTTCGCGACAATTCCGGGCGTTTTCAGACAATTTTCACCCGTTTTCACGCCTAAAAAATTGCGCTGTTTCCTTGACAAACAGCGTCAAAACGGCTACACTATATACAAGCGTAGTTGGTAGAGAGTTTCACCCTCGCTGCAAGGCGGGTCTCTACCATCACCGAGTGAAACCGGGAACTATGCTGTTGGAACTACGCGAATACCCACAACAATTGATACGTTCATTTTCGCATCGAATTATTATAATCTACACATAAGGAGAACAGCTATGGACATTATAACTGAAGACTATAGAGTGATAAAGGCAAGAATGCGTGACGGGAAGGGGATTTCCATAGGAACGCATCCAAGAACACCGTATTTTCACTTACTTGTAATTGATATGGAGCGTACGGATGATGTGGATATTGTAGGTGAATTCTGGACATTTGAGGATGCCGAAAAAGCTAAAGCCTCATTTGTTGAGGCTTTAGAGGCAGATAGGTTACCATGGGATGTCAATGAATTTAAGAGAAACTTGGACCGATAGATGAGTAGGCAGATTGAAACGCTGAAAAAACACCGGATCGTCAACCCTTAAGGACATTTTTTATTTGTTTTTTCTCTTAATTTGATACGAGGAAGATACAATGTCAACTTACATCGTTGCTTTTGAAGTTAATGATGAAATCCGAAAAGATAAACTCAAAGATAAACTCAGAGAATATCGCAATTATTGTCCTATTAATGATAATTGCTGGGCAGTTATTTCTGAAGATACTCCGGTTCAGATACGAGACGATTTAGACAAACTACTTGACTATTCCGACCGGATATTCGTTATACGTTCTGGAACGTATTCTGCATGGACAAATGCCTATGGTGACAAAAATACTGAATGGCTAAAGGAGCATCTATAGAATGACTGATTCAAATCTTCCTGCCAGTGATGAGAATATTCCAATAAGACGAGGTAGACTTGGTTCTGTTATAGTATATGACGTTAGAAAAGACGAATTGGAATTGTTAGAGAAAGGTGGTGAGGCAACAATACAATTAAATTTTGCAGTATTCTTATATTCTATAACAATTGCAGCTGTTATTGCTTTAGTATGCACCAAAGATTTTAGATGGGCAAACGTAAGTATTATATTTGTTTTAGTCAGTATTTTCTCGTTTATATTTGGAACATATTTTACAATTATTTGGAGACGTAGCAAAAAATCTATTACGAACACGGTATTAGAAATTAGAAATAGATTAAATGGGCAAGAATCTGATGACGATGATCAAGACGATCCTGAAAACGAGCCACATGTTGACCCTCAAATCACCTAACCTTAACCTCATAAATATGCCCTTTTTTCTTGCCAAAAATTGCGAAAAAATGCTATAATACCAAAAGAAAATGGGAGTGCGTGAACACCCCCCCCGCCTAAAGACAATTAACCTAAAGGTTACCCCGAAATCTTGCTTCGGCATTTTTAATTCTAGCATACGCGGCAGTTATAAGTCAACTGCAGGATGCCAAGCGATTCCACAAACTTATGGTGCCTTGGCATTTTTTATGACCAACGCACTTTTCAAACAGGACTTGAGAACCCTCATCCATTCCCACCTATTCTGTGTCAATAACCTCTCCGATGCCGATATACGTAACCACCTTACCAGAGAGGGCAACCCCGTCAGTTATGAAGGGCAACACGTTCTCGGTTACCATTGGTTCGCCTATCCTAACGCGGCAGAAGGGCTATACGCTAAAGTCTTGGCACGTGTCAACATGTTCAGCGATCTCGTTGTCGGACTAGCGAGGAGACCTGTCTCGTTCTCATTAGAAGTCGTCAAGAAATACGTTACGGCGGGAGTATGTCAAGGAAGTGCATGAGTGTCTTTATGTAAGCCGTTGTGGATGTGTGTAGGCGTTTAATCCGCTCTTCGGGAATAGGTCCGCTATCCTCTTCAATACACAGATCGGATATAACGCGGATGCCGACATACTTGACGTTATTAAGCGCACAGACATCCACAATCGCCGCTGATTCCCAATTCACTGCCACGGCACGGCTCTCCATGGCAATCTTGTCTCTAACTTCACGATTATATACGTCCATATCTCCGCAAATTACAGAGGCTTTTGTAAGCGTAACGTTGGGATCTGTTGATAAGGTAGTTGCGAACCTGTTTATTGAAGCTGAAGAAGTCTGAAACAAGCGTGCCCGCCATGTCTCTTGTTCTCGCTGGATCTCTGACCGATTCGGCACGTCGTGTTCAGCGACCCCGGTAATCACGACAATGTCTCCGATATCCAAGGTATCGACCAAACCACCGGCGAACCCGAACTCAAAGAAGGTGTCTACCTGATATGTGTCTATTATCATCTGGCACATTGATGCTGCACGTACTTTGCCCATTCCCGACTGCATGACGACCCATTTTTTGTCTCCATTGAACCCTTCAAACTGCAACCTGCTGTTCCAGTCAACTGAATCGCTTACATCTTGACCCAAAACGTTGAGAAGTGCCAAAGTTTCATCGGCGTAAGCCGTCATAATGCATAGTTTTTCACTCACAAATTTCACTCCGTAATTATAACCACAATTTTGGTTAACTACTTGTTCGATTTCCGAAATTCACAATAACTTTCATATCGAGCCTGTGAGATGTCGCCTTTCTTCAATGCCACCTCCACCGCGCAACCTTCCTGATCAATATGCGTGCAGGCACCTTTTATGCAATGCTCACGGAGCGAGTGCATCTCTGGAAAATAGCGGTCCATCAAGCGAGGCTCGATGTCCCAAAAATTCAATTCCCGGAGTCCTGGTGTATCGGCGATAAAACCACCGAAATCCAAGTTGTAAAGTTGGGTTGTGACGGTCGTGTGTCTGCCACCGCGTCGCGGATTCACTGCGTTTGTTTTCAGTTTCAAATTGGGCTGGATGGCATTCAGGAGCGAAGATTTCCCGACACCCGATAATCCAGTGAGTGCGGAAATTTTCCCTTTCATCCACGCTTTCAAATTCTCGATTCCCTCGCCGGTTGTTGCACTCGTGATGATTGCCGAATAACCGATTTTCTTATAAAGTGTAACCATCGCCTCCACTTCTGAACGGTTCTCAAGCATATCAATTTTATTAAAACAGATAAGTGCTTCGATTCCTGATGCTTCGGCGATAACGAGGAATTTGTCCAGCATTCGCTGCCAGATTGGCGGTTCTTTTACGGAAGAAACGATAACCAATCCGTCGAGGTTCGGGATGCGAACAACCCCTTTAGATTGTGTCCCTCTTCGTTTATATTGGCTCTTACGGCGCATAACGGCTGCAATCGTAGCATGCGTTTCATCAATCACCTGAATTTTGACGCGGTCACCAACATAGACCTGCTGATTTGTGCTAAATGCATCTCGTTTTCCGCGTAGCGAGCATTGGTATCGATTCGCATCGCACTGCACGATGTAAATACCGTTACTCGCACGCATCACGATACCTTCGGGAAGTCCAACCAATTTTTCGTTATCAAAGAGATACCCTGTCCGTTTGAGGAGTTCCTCATCGGGTATAATGCGTGCGGACTTGATCGCACTGAGACGCCTGACCCGGTCTTTGACGAGCATCTTCTCTGATTTGAGGAGCAACGCGACAACGACGGGTTTGTCTTCGTCGGTGTCAAGGGCGTTCTCTGCATCCCGAATCGCTGGATTCATACCGAGATAAACCCTGCTATAGGTAGCACGCTCCCGCCAGTCGAAAGCCGAGTAATCGCCTGCGATAATCTTTTCTGCTTCACTTAAAGTTGTACCTGCGTAAACAGCCATTGCCATTATGTTTCAATTACCTTTGTGTTGTCTACCTCGAATCGCTTCAAATTTTTGCGAATGATGCAAAGGGACGTTCGTTAAAACTTGAATAAAATGTGATAATGTTTCATTTGCATACAATTTTGGATGCACTTTGGGAGGCATCGCGTGAACGATATGCTGATTTTTCTTGACGTGTTTTACGGAATTGGTTATTCTTTTGGTGAGTGAACAATTGATTGAATGGGGTAAAAGGTCCATCGAATCATTTTATTCAGGACAAGGAGAGTACCGATGAAAACGTATCGTGCTGCTGTTATTGGTTGTAGCCGGATGGGTGCATTT
>CAZGAW010000052.1:0-32969 GCA_964523645.1 uncultured bacterium
CCTCTATTGAAATGCCTTCGGACGCGGGTTCGATTCCCGCCACCTCCATTTCCACAGCGTTACCCCGTGTTTAATCAGCAGCATATTGCTTGCAAAATGACATGGCTGAATTCACGAACATGCCACCTCGTATTCAAAAGATCGTGCAAGCACAGATATGTGAGGATGAGCCTGTATACTTGTGCATCCTCGGTCGGTCTAATTTGCTGCGTCCAGATTTCGTTTTTATCACCTCGCGTCGGGTGCTGGTTTTAGATGAGCGATATATGGGTAGCCTCGCTGTCTCTTACGCGAATGTTCGCTGTAACCTGTTGTTCACAGAAATCCGTGAGGTCAAATTGGTTCGGCACTTTAAGCATCGGCTTCTCCGCCAAGCAAAACTTGAAATTAGTGTCGTACGTAATGTTCACTGGATCGATAATATCAATTTCCGTTCAGCACAACGTGCTTACGCGTACATCACCGAGCAGCTCACGAAATAAAAAGGGAGACTATGATAGAATTCCTCAATTATCTTATCGTCTCATACAACGCCTGGTTCACGGCACCCCTAACTATCGTCTTCTTACTCGCGCTCTTTCGACTCGCGATGGGGGCGATCGACTTCGGCGACGCGGATGCGGACATGGATGTAGACGCTGACATAGATGCTGATGTGGACATAGATGCTGATATAGATGCTGACATAGATGCCGATATGGACATAGACGCTGATGTCGCCGGAGATACAGGCGGCCTGAGCCCCTCTTTCGGCGATGTATTCGGATTCTTGAACGTTGGCAGGGTGCCCTTGATGATTGTGCTGATGTCGCTATTTGCAACATGGGGAATCACAGGACTCATTGCGAACGCACTCCTTAATGTTGCCGAGAATCAGCAGTGGGTTTGGATATCGTGTGTCATCGCACTTTTCTGCTGTTTCTTAGGTACTCGGTATATCTCCATGGGACTTTCAAAACTGTTTCCTGAAAGTGAGAAAGCCATCAGCGATATTCACCTCCTCGGTTTAAGTGGACGCGTTATTAGTGGACAAATTACAACCACCTTTGGAACCGCTCGTGTACAAGTTCCTGACGGACCGGAATTGACCGTCAGTTGTCGGGCAAAACCAGACGAAACCACCCCTGTTAAAGGGGATACCATCGTTCTCATAAATTACGACCGGACGAAACGGATCTTTGATGTCAGAAAAAGTCAAATGGAATTGCGATAATGTGCGATTGTCAGTCCTCAGTTATCAGTTAAAGAATAAAGAAGGTGTTTCGCTTAGGTATTTCTGCGTATTGCTTGGGGTTTTTGATAGGGTGTTTCTGCGGATTTCTGCGGATTTCCCCAATTTCCCTTGTTAAACGAAAACCTCTTAACCGATAACCCATAACTGATAACTATAAAAAGGAGAATTTAGACATGAATGCTAATTTATTTTTCACTGTTGTCGGCAGTATTATTGCTTTACTCGTTGTTTTTTTGTTAATCTATCGCTCCTTTTACAAAAAAGCACCAGCAGATTCAGCGTTAGTCATCGCCGGCGGGCGAAAAAAGCGTGTCGTCTTTGGTGGAAGTCTCATTAATCCTATTACGAACACAACGCAACTCATTTCCTTAAATACACTCCAGTTACCTGTTGAACGGACAGGGCAAGCCGCACTTATCACTAAAGATAGTTTACGGGTTGATCTTGAAGCACAATTCTATGTCAAAATAGAACCCAACGAACAGGATGTACTCAAAGCCGTTGCGAGCCTTGGTAATAAAACCTTAACGCCCGCCGAAGTCAATAAACTTCTTGAAGGCAAACTTGTTGGCGTGCTGCGCAGTGTTGCCGCAACCATGGATTTACAAGAATTGCACGAAAAACGCCAGCAATTTTCCGACCAAGTACAGGAAGCGTGCCGCGACGACCTTGAACAGAACGGCTTTAAATTGGAAAGTGTCGCCGTCACCAACCTCGACCAGACACCCCTTGAAGAACTTAACGAGAACAACCGTTTTGACGTTGTCGCCATTCAAACTATCAAGGAAGAAGTTGAAGACCGGCAGACCAAAACCGCACGCATCGAACACGAAAACCAAGTGAAACGTGAAGAAGACCGGCTCAAAGCCCAACTTGAGATTAAACAACGTGAAGAACAAACCGAGACAGAGGGCTTAGAAGTAGAGAAACGCCTCGACTTCGCACAGGAAGAACAGCGCAAGGCGATCGCTACCAACAAAGCCGAACAGGAACGCGAAATTGAAGCGCATAAATTTGAACAGCAACAGGCTGTTGAAGAAGCGCGAATCAAGCAAGAAGAAGCCGTGAAGTCTACGGAAATTCTTCAGAAACAGCGGCTTGATACAGCACAAATTGAACAAGAGCGCCAAGTCCAAGAAACCGAGATTGCACAAAAACAGGCAGTGGAAGTCGCTCGGGTCCAGCAGGAACAGATGATTGAGGAAGCACAAATTCAGCGCGAACTTACCGTCGAAAAAGCCAAGATTGAGCAGCAACGCACTGTTGAGGAAGCGAGTATCGCCAGCAGAATCGTTCTTGTTGAGAAAGATCGCGAAGAAAAAGAGGCGCAAGCCGAAAACGCCATCCAAGTCTCAATTAAGGAAAAAGAACGCGAGGCAGCACTGATAGAACTCTTGGACATTAGTGCGCAAAAGGCGAAAGCCGAAGCGAGTGTCTTAACCGCCGAAGCCGTTGAGGAAGCCGAGCGGCAAAGTAAAATCGCCCTTATCCGTGCAGAACAAGAAGCGGACGAGAAACGAATCGCCAAAGAACGCGCCGCTGATGCAGAAGCCTATGCGACTGTAGAGACTGCTAAGGCGGAACTCGAAGCCGCTGAAGTCCAAGCACAAGCGCAAAGAATTCTTGCAGAGGCACTCCTTGTTGAAGCAAAGGCGAAAGCCGACGGCGAAGAGGCATCAATCGCTGCGAAGAATCAGGCGGATTCCAAAGTTCTCGTTAGTGACGCCATATTAGCATTGGTGGGATCTCTACCTGAGGTTACTAATGAGCTGATGAAACCGGCGGAGCGTATTGAAAGCATTCGTGTGCTTGACCTCGGCGGCGGTGGTAATGGTAATGGCGGCAATGGTATGAACAGGATTCTCAGCTCGATTGTGAACGCGGGCGCAGCAGTACCCTTGCTGAAGGAAATTGTCGGTTTCAGCGGTTTAGATACCGAAAGAATTGCACAGACGATTCGCGATTATGCTTCCAATGTGACAGTCAATGCCCAATCGGATTCAGAAGAATAACAATCAGCCATCCGTTGTCAGCAGTCAGCAAGAGGGTTTGTTAGAACGACAACCTCTTTTCTAACCCCCGAAAGCGAAGCAACCTGACCACTGATAGCCAATATTATGAAAGGATGAACAGATGAAAAAAGAGAAACAGGAACGCGTTGAAGTTAAAGTTAACTTCCTCTCAATCGATCGTGGCACAGGGGCACCCATAGTTGTCCTGAAGGAAAAAGAAGATGATGATTCAAATCGGATACTATTGATTTGGATCGGCGAATCGGAGGCAGCAGCTATCCAGATGCATTTAGAAAAAATAAAGCTTCCGCGCCCGATGACACACGATTTGCTTAAAACCATGATTGAAACACTTGAGGCAAAAGTCACAGATGTGTGTGTCCGGGACTTTGAAGATCGGACGTTCTATGCACACGTGACATTGGAAGTGGAAGGGAACAGTGTGGATGTGGATTGCCGTCCCAGTGATGCAATCGCACTCGCACTTCGCTGCGAAGCTCCGATCTACGTTGTCGAAGCAGTGATTGCAGAGCACGGATTCTCTGAACAGGAACTCGACAAGGGACAAAAACCTGACACAAAAGATGTCCTGCAGAATTTAGATGACGACACGCTAAAGCAGTATACGGTCTAAATAGTTATCAGTCGTCGGTTCGGATTTTCTACGAAAATCCTTTCAGTTTTCAGTTAAGAGGTTTTTGGTAACAATTGACCGTGCTCTGGAATATTCCAAGCGAGGGGGAACTCGTTACAGGAACTTTAACCGATAACCGATAATTGAAAGGGTTGCGTAGCAACCAGTACTGAAAACTATTCAAAGGAGACGATCGCGCATGACCTTGTTATCCGCAGAGGAAGTCGTGCGTTACCGAGACACGCTCCTTGGTCTTAGCGATGCAGGTGCACATGTAAACGCAATCTGTGATGCGTCTCTCTCAACGCGTGCCTTGACATATTGGCACGGTGAACGACAGGGGTTTAGTTCGGAAGAAACTGACTCAGAATCACTTTAACTATAAGTACGTATAAATGTCATGAGCAATTCATTCGGAAAAAACTGCACTGTGCTTCATGAAAGTTGCACGACCGCGCTGGATACCAGCAACTTTGTCCCCAAAATAGACCTCTCCTTCCTCGATCCGCCTTTCAATCAAGACAAGGCTTACAATGCGTGGGATGATAACCTTCCACCGGAGAAATATTGGGCGTGGATGCGTGAGATCTGTGCAAAGGTATATGCATTGACTTCGGATGGCGGCGCGATTTATTTCATGCAACGTGAGAAGAACACGGAATTCGTTTTGGAATGTTTACGCGATACCGGATGGACTTTTCAAAATCTGATTATCTGGAAAAAGAAAACCTCGGCGGTGCCAGGGATGAAACGTTTCGGGAAGCACTACCAGATCATTGGATTTGCGACGAAAGGCAAGACACCGCGTATCTTCCATCGTCTACGTATCGACCCACCGCTGCCCGCAGATTACAAGCACTCCCGAGAAAACGGCATGTTCGTTACCGATGTGTGGGACGATATTCGGGAGTTGACCTCCGGCTATTTCGCAGGTGATGAAGCACTACGAGATGCCGAAGGGAATCGCTTGCACAAGCAGCAGTCTCCTATTCAACTCCTCCTTCGGATTATCCTCTCTTCCACAAACCCCGGCGATGTGGTCCTCGATCCATTCGCAGGTTCCGGGACAACGCTGGTCGTGGCGGAGCAATTGGGGCGTAAATCAATAGGAATTGAGTTGGACTCCCACAATGTTACGCTTATTCAAAACAGGTTCGCTGAACAGAGAGAATCAGACAAGGTTTCCCGCTTTTTCAAGGATTACGTATGTACGCCGGATTTGGAAGCAATTTGGGGAAAACACGAATATAGCAGAAAATTCGCGTCCCCTGATGAACCCACTGCTAAACAGATGGCTTTTCTTGAGTCAGATAAATAAATGACTTACTCAATTTATCACTTTTTCACCGACTTATGCCAGAAAAAAGAGGAGTTTCTCTCAGAAAATAAACTGGAGAGTTTTCCGTTCGATGAGCAAATGCTCTCTTGTATTAACAAGGGCATATTTCCTGATTTAGCCATTAAACTCAATAATAGCAACGTACAGTTTACTGGCGGGGAATTGATTGAACTCAAGGAAAGCAAAACCTATTCAGTTGCTTCATTTAACTCAACAATTCCGACAGGTGAAAAAGATATTAAAAAGTTAACCGAAGGCGGGAGAAATGCTATCCGAACGCAGATGGAAGAAGCAGGTAACAATATACTTTCCTTACCTATTCGCCAAGTTTTCTATCTGATTCGTGGTAGGAGACAGTCATATGTGAAAGCCTGCTTGACTCACGGAAAATTTTTTGAGACAGTTCCTGTTTCAACCTTGATTTCAGAATCTTTCGGTCAAGCATTAGAAGAGAGACTAAACGAACTTGGGGAAACTCTATCGGTCTCAATGAGACAAAAATTGCTGGAACTGTTTAGTGAACAGCAAACCTTCAGTAGAGTGAGAAACGTAGACGATGCCTCAGTAAAGATGCGTTTTCGTATTATGACCGAGGTTAAGGCTGGTGCAAATATTTTGAACCCGAATCAATATCCTCAAATTGGTGACAATACGCTCAATTTTGCTATACCGTGTCATGACGAAGCCGAGCAAAATCGGCAGCACAACAAAATGCAAATCGCCTTTGAAGAAATGAAATGTGAAAACTTATTTTCTCAAATCGAAGTTTTCATTCTCCAACACCATTTTAACGGAAAATTCCTCGTTTTTCAGGCCCAACTGCCAATTTAAATGTGTTCAACAGATAATCAATAATGTCTGTTCACATAGAAATCTATTTTGATCATAGGTCCACAATTACAACTGCTATTAGTCTTTGATTTCAACCTTCCTACTCGATTGCATAGACCATCGTAATATTCACAGTAACAGTGAGTTCTCCAGCTTGGATCGGGGTTGAACTACGCGCTGCGTCACTCGCAAGGGCAGCTTCGTCAGCATAGGCGATGGGGGGACCTGCAGCATGCGATGTTTCTGTGATGGTGATGGGTTTTCCAAGCGCAACACCACTCGCCTGTGCTAAAGTTTGTGCCTTCGCTTCGGCATTCTTCACCGCTAAAACACGTGCCTGTGCTTGTAAAGGTGTAGGGTCCTCAATCATAAATTGGATCGAGTTTACAACAACAATATCCCCGCCTGCTGCGGCAGCACCGTCAATTATATCGCTGAGACTTTCCAGTTCCCGGACCTTTGCGCTGACGGTATTATTGACCCTGTAACCGCGGAGCACACGCCCTTCATCCGTATAGTCGTACTGAGGGTAGATACTGAAATTCCGCGTTTGAATGTCGTTTTCAGCGATGTCGTTACCTTTCAGAGACGCAATTACCGCAGTCATCGCGCTCGCCGCAGCTTCGCGCGCCTCCTCGACTGTCGCTTTCTCAACAGACACACCTAAGTTAAGCGTTGCTATGTCCGGTTCACCAACGACTGAACCACTCCCCGTCACGTGAATACTTCGACTCTCCGGCTGTAGTAAAGGTCCCACGATTTGTGATTCACACCCGCTGAGCGTTACAGCGAGCAGGATACCAATTCCCAAACATAAAAATTTTAATCTCTTCACAGTAAATTTCCTTCACTCGGTATCAATTTCTGGCGGCACTTCTTCTGCCTTGAGCGTATCAGATTTTTTTATTAACCGATCAACATTGGATTTGAAAAGCCTGAAGATAGCATCCTTGTCGTCGCGTTTAACATAGAGTTTACCTTCTTCTTCGTTTCCGATATGCAATGTTGCCGTTGTACCATCATTGAGCACAGCAGAGATGGTGGATTGCGGAGCATCTAATCCGTATGCGGTAAGTTCATCCTTCGCTTCAGCGAAATCGTCTGTGTCCAATTCGCTGAGGGTCGTAAGGAGCGTGTCGACCTCTGTTGTTTTAGCAGCAGCGGATACAGGCTTGAGCATCTGCCAAGCACCCTCCGCATCGAGACGGAGTTCGACCGTCTCTTCCGGTGAAATGATGTTAAGCTGTGTGACAATCCCTTTGTTAAAACTAAAGATAGTCCGATCCTTCCAAGTCCGTGTGCCTTTGTCAAACACTGATTGGAGATACCCTTGCGCTACATAGACCTCGTTGGAATCAGCCGGACGCACGTAACTGCTCAGAAAGCCGGGGGTCGTTTTTCCGAGGAATAGGTGCGCTAACACCTTACTATTTACGTCTATCAGTTTTGCTTCAACACCCGTGCTATCCACTTCAAATTCTGGTTGTTTCTCTGGGTTGTTGGAAACGAGTTGTGTATTCTTAAATTCGGTCACCTTGGACAACAATTCTGTTACGCCTTCACCGTCCGCAGGATAATTGTCCATGGAAGTTACCACCCAGTTATCATCCTGTTTTGAGAGCGTTGTGGTTGCACCATCGGCAGTGATTTCTATTTTTACAACCTGCTCCTTATCGAAGTTTGGAAACAGGGGCATTGCTGTCTCAACTTTCTTTTCATATTCGCTCTGTTCAAAAGGATTCTCGAAGAGCAGCACAACAATTGCCAAAACGACAAAAATAGTACCTAAAATAAGGAGTTGTTTCTTTTTCATCTTTTAATTTATTACTCCTGGGCGTTGCTCCAAATGTAAAGCAAAGACAAATTATGCCATTTAAGGCATAATTTCATTACGCAATGGTCTCCGATGAAATCAGAAACCTTTGAACCCCTGAAGTGGGTTGGAATTAACCAAAAATCGGCTCCACCCGCTACTGCGGAGAGGCAAGAAACATAGTGGAATAACACCCAAATTCCCGTAGTTAAAAAAATGGTTTTGATTAAGTAAAGCGTGAGTTATACAGACCCATAAGTTTCCACGAACCTTTTCGCCCGTCTTTTTAGGAAGTATCGGAGGAGTCCGAAAATGACGACTAACAGTGGAATACCTACAATACACAAGTATTTAATAAAGTTTTTCTCAATTTCAGAAACTTCACGAAGCGGGCGATCTGTAATGGTGTGTGAGCGGATGCCGATAAGGGCATCGCCGAGGGTCAACCAATCCACAGTGTTCAAGAAAAAGTCGACACCATCAGGACGCAGCTGCGTGAGAAACTGTGCTGTGCCGACGACAATAATTTGCGTCTGTTCACTCTCAGTTTTAGTTGTTCGCACCTCAGCGTCTTGCACCGCGACAGGCGTTTCGCTATCTTCTGTACCTTCAGCATTTACAGGGGTTGGTACCGACGGAATCTCTTTACCGGCGTAGAAACTCTTGAATTTGCCTTCTAAGGCGGCAGCTACTGTATAGACTTGTGACTCGGCATTCGGCGGAATTGGAGCGTTCGGCATTAGGTTGTAATAGCCTTGGATACTCCGCCCCGCTTCACTCGTCTTTGCCAATGGCGTTGCTATGATACCTTCTTTCGATACTGTCTCTAAAGAACTCGTCCAAGGTAATGTCAACACCTCCAACTGGTTCGTGATGCTGTGTTCCGTTGAGAAATTCGGTTTAACAATTTTAACAAAATAGGGATACGGTTGAATAACAGTCATGAATCCCTGTTGGAACCGGGCAGTGTCGTGGAACCTTGCGTCCAGTAGGAGATTGTTACCGAGTTTTACACCGTAGTGTTCCAAGAGGTCATTCAAACCGGTGCTCAACGGCGACGCTTGTAACGTACCCGGTTGCATCTGAATGGGATCCACCAAGAAGATCGCCCTACCACCCCGCATAATAAACTGATCGAGTTCGTATTTATCCCGTTCCGTCAAGGCGTGCTGGACACCCGCAATAACCAGTGTTGAAACACTATCATCAACGGGTTTTCCATCTTGTAGACTCACCGAAGTGAGATTATATTGTCCTTGTGCATTCTTATCTAATAACTGACGGAATTGTTGATGATTTTGATTATCGATATCGAACTCGCCGTGCCCCGTCAGAAATCCGACCGTCTTAGCCTCTTTGGTGGTAACCTTGAGAATCGTAGAAGTGAGTTCGTACTCCAAATTAGCGGTCGATCGTACAACCGGCAGAATCTCCTCTTTACCGCTGTAACCGATAGCGATCCCCATATAGACGTTCGCGATTTCCGCCTTATCCTTTCTCACGACATTGATTTGAACTTCCGGAATCCCCTTAAAACGGAGCTCCTGTTTTTGGCCATCATCAAAATCGGCAGGATTCACAAAATCGATCTGAAGTTTCTTAGAAAATGCATTGTATTCTTCCAGTACGTCCCTGACATCACGGCGGATTTGCGCGACTTCCGCAGGGTTCGTGGAAAAGTAGGCAGTGATTGTTACAATATCATCTAATGTGTCGAGCACATTTTTAGTTGCTTGTGAGATGGTATAGCGTTTGTCCTCAGTGAGATCGGCGCGAATAAAGCGACGCGTTGATAGGAAATTAATCAGCACGAGAATGCCGAAGATCATTGCTACAAAAGCGAGGGTGTTGCCACCGTATTTGATGCGTTTATTAACCAAAACAACCTACCTCCTTTCCTAACGCCACTTGCGGCTTTCCACCGACAACGTGCTTAGATACAGAAAAAAACCGATGAGCGACAGATAATAGATAATATCGCGGGAATCAAGGACCCCCCGAAGAATACTGCTATAATGTGCGCCGAGACCGAGATAGCTGAAAATCGGGAACAGCCAATTTGGGGCATTGAAAAGCACAATGTCCTCACCAATGATGAGCAACACAAAACAGGCAGTAATCCCGAAAATAAAGGCAATAATCTGATTTTCAGTCAATGTCGAGGCGAAAAGTCCGATCGCTATATACGCTCCACCCATCAGTAGGAGTCCGATGTACCCGCCAATGAGTGTCCCACCATCAGGGTCCCCCAAATACATCACTGAGAATGGAAGAATAAGAGAGAGCAGCACGGTCACGGTCAGGAGCGCAAAACTCGCTAAGAATTTTCCGATGACGACTTCGTAATCTCGAATAGGAAGTGTCATCAGGATTTCTACGGTGCCGAGTTTTTTTTCTTCAGCCCAGAGTTTCATCGTGACAGCGGGAATGAAAAATAGGAAGATCCACGGCATTAATCCAAAAAAACCGCGCATTTCAGCTTGATTCACAAGAAAGAAACTTCGGAAGAAAAGCCAGGCAGAAATGCCGAGGAAGAATGTGATGAAGATATACGCGATAGGCGAATTGAAATAACTTTTAAATTCCTTTTTGAGGATAGGTGTAATGTTCGTCATAATCTGTTGTAACGGCTATCGGCTATCAGATATTTGTGGACGGAATCCTTTTGGTTACAATACAAATCTCTCTTGCTGATAACCGACCGCTGACAGGAAAATCCGTAGGATTTTTCGCCCTGACTGCTATCTCTACTCCTTGTCTGTCAAATTAAGGAAAACATCCTCTAAGTCCACGGATTCTTGACGGAGCTCTGTGAGGCTCCACCCGTTCTTCACAACAACGTGAAAAAGCGACTCCGCAGCATCGCTACCCTGAGCTGCGTGGATTTGATAGCCTACGATGCCGTTGTCCTTGTCAATACGATTCCACTGCGAGACAAACGCTAATTCGTCGAGTTCTGCCTCAATCGCTTCTTGAGAGCCTCGGATAGTGATGTGAACAATATCTTCACCTTTCGCTTGATTCGCCAGCTCCTCCGGTGTCCCGTTTGCGACAATCTTTCCGTTGTTGATAATCAAGATTCGGCTACAAGTCGCAGAGACTTCAGGCAAAATGTGCGTGCTGAAGAGTACGAGTTTCTCCTGTCCAATGTTTTTGATTAAGTTACGGATCTCAATGATTTGGCTCGGGTCTAACCCAGAGGTAGGTTCATCTAAAATCAGGATAGGTGGATCGTGGATGAGGCTTTGCGCTAAACCGACACGTTGGCGATAGCCTTTCGAGAGTTCACCGATGTCTTTTTGGATAACGTCCTCAAGTCCGCAGATGTCGATAACGGCTCGAATCCGTTCTTTTCGCTGGCTTTTTGGGATATTCCGCACCTGCGTCATAAAATTGAGGTATTCAATGACCCCCATATCGGCGTAAAGTGGGGCACTTTCAGGCAAATAACCGATCTGTTTCCTGACCTCAACGGATTCTTCAAATACATCGTGCCCAGCGACGGTGGCACTCCCTGCATCAGCAGAGAGATAGCAGGTGAGGATTCGCATCGTTGTGGTTTTCCCCGCGCCGTTCGGACCGAGGAACCCTAACACTTCGCCTGCATGCGCGTCAAATGAAACTTGGTCGACAGCAATCGTCGTACCGTAAGATTTTGTAAGTTCTCTGACTTCAATCATACTATTGAAAAGTGGTAGACAGGCACCGAGAAGAGATGCTTCTCAGCGCGTCTGGAAAATAGGATATATTATTTAAAATATTAGCACAAAATTCCGCGGATGTCAAGAAAAATTGATTTATAGTAGATCCTGAAAATATATGCACACAAGATTTTGGTGCTTCCCCACTCGCTGGCGAGGTTTCCTAGGGGAAATCCGCAGAAACACTTTCTTCGCATTGGATTTCAGCGTTTTCAAATACCCCTATCAAAAACACCTCGCCACGTTGCAAAGTGTAAACTTAATTGCGGGTTTTACTATAAACTCGTGATAATTCAAACACAATAACTCTCAAATCCAGCTATACACCGCCGATCTCAACACAAGGCTTAACAGGGGCCAAAAACACCCCATCAACGCTTCACCTAACACCAGTCCAATAAAAAACGGCACCGCTTTCCGATACGCATTGATACCCCCATGCTTCAAAATAAGCCACTTTGCTACCATTGCGATAAATAAGGGGAACCAGATGACATCTGTTGTCCCCGGAGCAACGCCGATAACATACCCAGCTGGATGCAACGGGCACCACACAAAACGTGAACGCAGAAAGATGATGCCTACATTCGCAGCGAAGGCTAATCCCAGCACCGAAGTCGCCAGCCAATCCGTCGGTTTCGGATTCACTAACCACGACGAAAGGAAGTTGTATGTATCCGCGCCACCGGCATGGATCTGCTCTGAACCCGCCGCCACACCCTCACTGTAAATTGCATACGGATAGAGAATCAGACTGGATAGGATACCAACGAGACTCGCAATGACTAATACACCAAACATCGTTCGGTTTCGGATACCCGTCCGCTCTGCGAGTTTAAACGCTTCGAGTTGATCCGGCATCGGATGTGTACGGAAGGAAGCGTAACTGGCACCACTCAGCCAATTCATCAACGAGAGCATTGTTAGATTGCCTGCCCGCAGACGTCGCGTACCGAGCAGTGAAATTATCATATATTGCGGTGTTAGATAACCAATTGCATGGATCGGCGGACCTAATTCGGCGCGCATTCGGGTTAAACCCACCACAATCATTAGATAGACAGCGATAAAAATCGCAAACGCCCATAGCGTCATGCCACTACGGACACAAAAAACCGCTAATAAAAGTAGACATACACCTAATATAATGACGGCACTGCGATGTGAGATTGCTTCCGTTCGTGAAGCAGCACGATCGGGTCGGATGACCTGGGAGAACACAGATGAAAAGTGCTTCCGCGCATTCCAGCACGCAACTGCAAGCAATGCCAGCAGTGCTCCCGCACCCTGCTCTCCCAAAAAAGGATAACCCGGTAACGTGGAAACTCCCATTGCACTTCCTGCTAACAACTGGACTTTCTTTAGTGCATAGAAAAAGGTACAGGAAAATGCTAAATCCAAAGGTAAAATAAAGGAGAAGCCTATTATGTACGGGTGAAACCGGAGTGGCGTGCTACCCATTGCAATCCACGGTTTCTGTGTGAAGTAGACGTTGAGGTTGTATTTTCGGACAGGAATCTCTGGAAGAATAGGATAAAAGAATTGCAACCCATTAAGCAGGTTAATGCCCATGGCTATGCCGAAACCGATCCAGAGTAAGCGATTTGAAAAGATACGTCGGTTGGTGGTGATTTCAAGCGGTATTTGGATAATTGGATACGCTAGCTTTTCATTTTCTATCCACTGCTTGCGAATGATAGAAGTCAAACATAAAAAAATTAGCATTAACAAGAAAATAACGACTGACCAAGAGAGAATCGGCACGATCCAATGCTGAACATAACCCTCCGTAAAAAAGTTGACCTTACCTTCATAAAAATCGTTGACCGCTTTCGGGTCTTTCACGACAAGCCATTCGGGAAGATAGTGAAAAAGCAATGCTTCCCAATCATTTTCAGGTGTAGCGAAACGAAAAGCGTACGGGATAAGTCCCATTAAACGCGGGATACAATCATGTCCTGAAAAAGCACTGCCTACAGCAAGCATGCTAAAAACGACAAGCAGATCGCGCGGCTGTAGGGCAACACGCGGAAAAATACGTCGCACCATCATGTTCAGAAACGTCAACGCTATAATACCGAACATGACATTGACGGACATCGCAACCGTTGTAAGATGCGCGGTATGCCAAATCATTTCAACATAGGCGATCCAGTAACTATTAGCGATAATCAAAACAGTACCAATCAGTACTGCTCGTTTCGCGATGGTCTGCGAGGCGTGCGAGTCTGTAGTTTGCATATTCTTAGGAGAAAAACGGTAGCGATTTCACTTTCTCCTCGCCTCAATCTTTCGATGATGACGCCTCGAAACTAAATCGCTCTAATATTTATCTTGGTTAGGAGAACTTGAGTTGCAGAGTGGACAGAGCATCGTAAACGTGTCAACTACATCAAAAAGCACAAGCCCTTGTTTGCAAAATTTTCCTTTGTTATATCCGCTAAATATGTTATACTGAATATAGGGGTTTGTCAAGGTTTTTCTTCTGAATCACATTCGGCAAGATTTCCTGGCAATATCGCGAAATAGATGTATGCCTTTCAAGAGACCCCGATGCTTTACTACGGGTGCAATCGCAATTTTATTTAATATAAATATACAGTTATCGCTGAGATTTCCTCAAATTTTCAGTCGGAAATCTCATCTACAACATAACCAAAGCGAATTATTGACTTTTGTGTATGCTTTTTACGATATAACTTAGGAAGGAGATCTTAGAATGGAATTGACTTTTGAAAGGGACGATCTCTTAGATGCCTTGCAGGTACTACAAGGGGTCGCAAGTGGACGTACTACCCTACCAATTCTCTCAAATGTCCTCATTCATGCCGCCGAGGGCACCATTGAATGCATGGCAACGGATCTGGAAGTTGGGATTAGAATGAAGGTTGAGGGTACAATTACAGAGGAGGGGGCAATCACCGTCTCCGCTAAGAAATTAGGAGACATCGTCAAGGAGTTGCCCGCGGATAAACCGATACATTTAGCAACAACAGCAAACGATCGCGTCGAGATTACCTGTGGAGATGGCGTTTACAAAATCATTGGACTGTCCGATGAAGAGTTCCCACAACTCCCTTCAGTCGAAGGCGAAGCATTAAAAATTGGCGGAGAGACATTACGGAATGTCCTTCAGAAAACAGAATTCGCTGCATCTACAGAGGAAGTTCGTTACTTCCTAAACGGTCTCTATTTTAATTTTCTTGAACACACCACCGAGGTTGTTGCTACGGATGGAAAACGTCTTGCGTTGTCACGCTGCGAACCACTCACCTCACCGGACGGAGTTAACGGGTTCATCGTCCCGTTAAAAGCCGTTCGCGAGATTGCGCGAACTTTCGCCGATGCCGGCGAAGTAAGTATCTCAGTTTTTGAGAACCAAATTCTCTTTACCGATGGAAACGCTACCTTAACGACGCGACTTGTAGAGGGTGATTATCCGAAATATGAGAAAATCATTCCCGAATCGACTGAAGGCAAAGCAGTTGCTTCAAAAGAACAAATCTTAAGCGCGACAAGGCGGGTTGCCTTACTGTCGAATCCGAAAAACTACTCGATCTGTTTAGAAATCAATTCAGAACAAGTTCAAGTCTCCGCAAAGACTCCGGAATTAGGAGAAGCGCATGAGACCCTGCCTGTGGAATCCAGCACTGGAAATGTACGGATCGGTTTCGATGCTCGGCTATTGATAGAAGCATTGTCTCACATTGAAACGGAGTCGCTATCAATAGAATTTTCAGGTGAATTAAACCCTGTTCTTATTAAACCGGAAGGCGACGAGGACTACGTTTCTCTCATAATGCCGATGCGTTTGGACCCGGCTTCAGCATAGAAACTGAGAGGGCCGAGTGTGTTTTGTAGCGAGGCGAGTTTCAGGCCCATCAAAGACACAAGTGACTTTTCTGAAGATATGAGATTGAAAGAAAGGGAACAGTGTAGTTGTTCCCTTTCTTTTTTTAAACGTCTATCTGCCTTGACAATCGGGTTTGATTTTATTGACACTTTAGGAAACAATAATCCCTCCCTCGCTGGCGGGGTTTGTAACCGCGTCATTCCGTCGATGTCAAAGTAATTATGGGCTTCAACGACACGCCGATCCACTAATATAGAGGTTAGTATTTGTTGGAGTATCATAGACTCTATATGTGTACCCATGATCGATGTGAAGACAGGCAAATTGCCAATCAGGGTTGTTCTCGTCACCAAAATTCCAATACGCACAATTCCTTGGAGGATGATTCTCGGTCCACGTGACGCTTCTCCATTCATCATAACTCCCAATAACCGATCCATCTGGACAAACCCTGTGAACTCTATAAAGGTGATAGTCTAAGCGGTTGTCGGTTGAACTAGCAAGACGAGTAATAACCAATAGAGGCATCGTAAAAGCAAACGTAAAGATAAGGAGGGAAAGACCTCCCAATATTTTTTTTAACATTCGTTTCTCCTTACAAGAAAAATGGTGATGGGTAAAAGTAAATGCCTTACATGTATCAGGTCCCTATGCAATTTTTTCCTCTTTTACCTTTTCATTTTTGGTATTTTGCTGGCATGTGCCAACAATAGAGGTGGAGTTATTAGTTTGAGAGAAAGAATCAATCCACCTACAGAATAAAAAAACCTAGCGAGGTTAGTTATCAGGTTCCTCAACTTCATCAAGTTCTCGTTGTGCATCAAGCCTCTGAAAGAGAGCAATTGCTTTCTCTCTCGCAAGTTTTTCTTCATCAGTTAAAGGTTGTCCCTTTAAACTTTTTAGGAGTAGAGGGAGATAGGTATGAACTTCAGGAATGTTTCCGTATCGTTCGATGAACCGTTCTCGCTGGATCTGGACGAAGAGCTCGGGATCTTCCTTAGCCAATTGAAGTTCATCTGTAGATTCATTAGATTGCGAAGGAATCGTTCGGATCTGCTCTAATGCTTTTAGATTTTGTTCATTGGGAAAAAGTCTGTACATAGCCTCAGAATAAGCAATAGCTTGCTCGCGCGTTACATTTTTCCCCGGTTTTCGCAGAAATGCAATAACGTAACGAACCTCAGGAATATCTCCAAACTGCTTGAGAAGTTGAGCAAAATAATATTGGTTATACAATTCAGGATCCTCCGTCTGGGCCCAATCAGGTGGTGGGATTGTCGCTAACAATTTAGCAACATCCGCATCCGCTAATTCCCACTTTTTACCTGTAGTTCCCGAGGGCCATCTGAATTCGTCCGCAAGAATTACATCTATTCCCGTATTTAATTCATCTTCTCCATCTCCACATCCGGAAAAAGATGATAAACAGAGGACACCGACAAAAAGAAAAACATGGATGTAGAAAAAGTTGAGAGTTTTCATGAAGTTTCCTTTATTTAGAACCGATTGTTGCCCCTAATGCTTTTATCTCATGAAAATCTTTGATGGCTTTTTTAGTTTTTTCATTGGGAAAAAGATGATAGTTTGCTTCAAGATAGGCTTCAATCTTACCAAGCGTTAGCGGTACACCTCTTGCAACGTCTAACTCATACTCACCAACAATGTGAACTTCTGGGATGTCCCCAAACTGCTTGAGAAGTTGGGCATAAAAATACTCAGCTCGCAACTCGGGGTCTTCTGTTTTATACCAATCTCGGGGCGGGTAGGTGTCGTCCACAGCCTCCGTAGATTCACTCACGGAATGATTTGGTTTCCAGGGATCGTCCTTTGGAAGTTCAACAGCAAACGTCTCACCATCTCGCCAGTCATGCTCCTGACTGTTGGCATCCGTTTCCGCCGCATGGGAGTGCAGTATAGTCTCATGGGGGTGCCCATGGCTATGGTCATGATCATGTCCGTGTTGCACGGCGATGTCTATTTGCTCCGCTCTTGTCTGAGCAGTAGGGTCAGGCTTGGGAGTGGGTGTTACAGTCCTATAGACCTTTATAGGCGGGGGGGGAGGTAGGTCTTAAGAAGATAAAACCGCCAACACTCATAGCCATCAGCGCAACAAGCACCCAATGCCAGTTTCGTTTCAACATCAAAAAACCTCCAAGTAAGGTAATGAGTAATGATTCGTAATTATAGCAAATTTGACAAAAAGTGTCAATAAAAAATAAGACAGGACTTACGCAATTTTGAGAATTGCCCGCGTCCTGAAAGAGAGATCGTATAAAAGACGCAGATGGTTTCCTGACACAACCTAACAGGTTATGCTACAAAAGAGCAACGTGCGTAAGTCCTATCTGACATAAATGAGGGCGCGGTTACATGAAGATTCAATAAATATTTCGGTAAGGCTTCCCCGAGGAACCATTGTAGGGTTTTGCTTGTGTCTGCTCACATATTAGCGAATTAAATTCTGAAACCTCATCAAATCGCGCCTATCCTACTGTTATATCTGCGGAAGTCAACACCTGAAATTTTAGTTGACTTCTACACCAGACATCTGCTCCAACGCCAGCATCAGGGCTTGGGTACCTAACCTACCATGCCCTTGTGCCTGTACTGCTGTGTAGAGTTGATGTACCAACGCGAGTCCTGGCAGACTCAGATTCATCTTGCGCGCCTCGTCTAAAGCGATGCTCATATCTTTGATAAAATGCTCCACAAAGAAACCAGGATCAAAGTTTCGCTGGAGCACTCGCGGTGCTAAATTGTCCAGAGACCAACAAGCAGCCGCACCACCACTAATCGATGACAGCATCGTCTCCAAATCCAACCCGGCTTTGTAGCCGTAAATCAATCCTTCACAGACCCCGATCATTGTACCCGAAATCGTAATCTGATTGCACATTTTGGTATGTTGCCCAGCACCAGCACCCCCTTGATGGACGATGTTTTGTCCCATCGCCGAAAAGAGTGGCATAACAGCCTGAACAGCCGCTTCATCGCCGCCTACCATGATGGAGAGACGCGCCTCTCGAGCACCAACATCGCCGCCTGAAACAGGCGCATCAATTGATGAAACCTCTTGTCCTTGTGCTGCAGCATAGATCTCTTGGGCAAGAGACGGTTCTGTCGTTGTCATATCAACGATGATGCTTCCAGATTTCGCACCTTTTAAGATACCATTGTCACCGAGGTAGACTTCGCGGACATCGGGCGGAAACCCAACAATCGTGAAAACAATATCGGAGGCAGCTGCAACTTCACTCGGCGAATCTGCCCAATCCGCACCCGCTTCCAGTAATGGATCAGCCTTTGATTTCGTCCGGTTATAGACCGTCATCCCATATCCCAGGTCCATCAGATGCTGACACATCCACCGTCCCATTACGCCGGTCCCAATCCAACCCAGCTTAGCTGTTGTCGGTTCAATCTTTTCAAATGTAGTTCCCATAATTTCCCTTCTTTTTTTCGTAAAGCCCGAAAATATGTGAACACTTTAGGAAACACAAAATTCTACCTCGCTGGCGAGGTGTTTTTGATAGGGTGTTTCCCTCCTAACCTCGCCACATTAGAGGTGTACACTTAATTGTGGGCTTTACTATAATGGTTGAGTTTTCGTGCCGATCTTTCCGTTGTCAAAATCGGGTTCTGACAATATGTATAGTCACCTTCGAGGTGATTTAAAGGTTTAAAGTCCCCATCAGGAATGGACAACGGACACTCCTTCTGAACTTAAGGTCTCTCATTTACGTCTTTTCTATCCGCTAACACTTGGATAGCATGAGATATAGTTTATAGCACAGCATCTTCGCTATGTTCTTTTGCTCTTTCTGAAATCCTTTGCTAATTGCAAGCTAATGACAATACCGCCAACAACAACAGCACAATAAATCGCAAAAAATCGTGTCAGCAATACATAGAGAGGTATCAACTCTTTGAGAATCAAATTTTCCATCAATCCGAGCGTTACAACTTCTGCAATCCCACTTGCCCCCGGACTTGGTGCAAAAAGCACAACGAAATTTAGCAACAACCCAACGACACTCAGCTCCCATAGCGTAGCATCCCCGTTGAGTGCTTTCACAACTATGTAACTACCAACGATCCGTGCCCCCAAGAAACCACAAGTTAGTAACAAACTCAGCGCACAAGTCCCTTTGTGATGACGCAAGAACATTATCGCAAATGATTTATGTTCAGTAACGAGTTCCTCCACTTTCGATGTAACGCGATTGAGAATAGGAGTGAGACGAGTGAACCGCCGCTGCGCAACATTGCAGAGAGAATAAAAAAAACGAAAAACGAGATCTGGCTTGAAAAGTAGTAACAGAAATCCTATAAACGTCAAGCCGAACATCAAACAACTAAATAAACTCACCCATATAGTCCCTTTTGGTAAAAAAGAGGGATTTAACCAAGCGATACCACCTGCGAAAAAAATTAGCGTGGTTATAGTGGCGAGAAAACAGATGATGCCTGATGTTATTGCCCCTGACAGCGGCACACTTACTCGCGTGTAGATATAGAGGTGTCCAATCCCACCCGTTTGGAACGGTGTAAGACAGGAAACACAGAGAGTCGCTAAGTTGGCACGGAGACTATCCCTGAATCTAATCTCTGGGTGCACTTTTCGGATGAAAACATGAAAACGAAGTGCGCCGAACAGCCAATCTACGAACATACACAGACATGCGCCCAACAGCATCTCAACCTGCATCTCGCGAAAAACTTGCCTTGTATCTTGAGTACCACCCCACAAAAAACTCAGGAATAACCCAGCGAATGTACACAGTACAAAGAAAATCGTACCACGAGCCACGTTTTCGCGGCTCAAGAATTCCTGCATTACCAGCAAAATCTCCTTTACTGGGTGTCGGCTTTAATAGTTCTCAGTCTTCGGTCTTCAGTTTTCAGTTAAGAGATGTTCATTTTTTGTCAGTTAGCAGTAAAGAAAGCAGTTCTCGTTTAACGAAGTCTCTTTTAACTGATAATCGATAACTGAAAGGTTTTTCGGAGAAAACCTAACCGACAACTATTGAGCAATAAGCGTCAGCGTCAGACTAATATCCATCGGCATCGCTGAATGTGTCAAGGCCCCAACAGAGATGAGATTTACGCCAGTAGCAGCGACAGTTTTGATCCGCTCAAGTGTAATCCCACCGGAGGCTTCTGTCACCGCGCGGTCTCCTATCTCTTGAACAACACGCTCCATAATGCCCGGAGGCATGTTATCAAGGAGTAAGATGTCCGCTCCTGCTTTTAATGCTTCATCGATCTGTTCGACGGTTTCAACTTCAACCTCAATCTTGGCCGTGTGTGGGACAACCTGTCGAGCACGCTGTACAGCGTTACCAATACCACCAGCGGCGACAATGTGGTTATCCTTGATGAGTACGCCGTCGTAAAGACCAAAGCGGTGATTGTGACCACCCCCAACGCGCACAGCATATTTTTGAACCGCCCGCCATCCCGCTGCAGTCTTCCGGGTATCTACTATTCTGGTATCATAGTCGGCGACCGCAGCTACAAATTGGGCTGTGAGTGTCGCTACCCCGGAGAGCCGCTGCAGGAAATTAAGGGCAGTTCTTTCACCGATCAGAATGTTTTTGGCATTCCCTTGTACCTCGGCAATCCTTGTACCCGCCTGCACCGCGTCTCCATCGTTGACCAGCGCCCGAAACGATAAGGCTGTATCTAATTTCTCGAAGACTCGTTCGGCAACCGGTAATCCTGCGACAATACCATCGCTCTTAGCAAGCAAGGTTCCTATACCCTCTTGAGCGGGTGGCACTGTTGCCTCTGTCGTTATATCACCGATACCAATGTCCTCTTCAAAGGCAAGTTCTATTAAGTGGTCTAATGAACGCAGATTGAGCATTTTTTAAGAGTTATCAATTGTCAGTTGTCGGTTCTCGGTTCGGGTTGTTATGCAACCCTTCGGTGATCGGTTAAGAGGTGGATTTGTAACAATTCGCCCCGCTCTGGAATATTCCAAAGCGCGGTGGATTGTTCCAAAAGGTCTCCCTCTTAACTGACAATCGACAACCGATAGCCGATAACCCTTTAATACCTTTCCAAATATGGGGTTAGGAACTTCTTCGCATCTTCCGTGACATCCCACGCGTTGGGCCAGAAACAAAGATCAATGGAAAACCATTCACCGTCGTACCCGGTTTCGTCCATGATAACAGGGATAATCGCGTCAAAGTCGAGAACGCCGTCTCCGAAAGGTGCGTGCGTGCTTGTCTCGTCACCATGGAGCGTATTGTCGGAATCAATGAGGTGGAAGTGACCGATCTGCCCTTTCAACTGACGTGCCAAGTCAATGACACCATTATCGCCGAGAGTCTCCTTCTCTCCGGGCTGCCGAGCCCCGACAACCGCGCACATTTGTGCATGACAAGTATCAAACATCACCTTGAAATTGGGATGACCAACTGCCTGTGGCATATTGACAATGTCGCTGGGTTTGTTGAACATAAACCCAGGTTCAAATTCCCAGAGCATCAACACACCGTGGTCTTCAGCGACTTGTGCACAGCGTCTCCAGACGGAAACAATCCGATCCCAAGCTTTTTCAGGATCAACGCCAGGAACCCCTTTTTCGGGATCATCCACTGTGTCCACGCGAATCGCGGGCGATCCAAGGTCAAGGGCGAGTTGGAGACTCTCTTTGAAGAGTTTATAATACCTATCGTCCTCTTGCCCCTCATCCGTAGCAGGACCCGGGTGCGACCAGAAATCAGCTGCCAATCCAGAGACTTCCAACCCGTAATAGGAAATTAAGCCCTTGACAGCATCCCGATCGCTTTTCATCGGGTAGTCGTTAATATCAATATGCGGTTTAAACGCCCCAATTTCAATACCATCAAATTCAAGTTCGCTCAGCGTCTTGACAACGGTATCAAACGGAATAGGATTATCTTCATAGGGGCCAAATGCGTAAGCCCAACTTCCAATTGACAATTTTTTTGCCATGTGTTTCTCCAAATTATAGGCGCGGTTCTGCTGAATAGAGATTCACCCCTAACAGTTAACGCACCGCGCTTCTCAGGTAAAGCATAACTATGATACACCCTTGACCAAAGTCTGAACGACTGTTTCAAGTTCAAGGGTTATCTGCTCCACTGTTTCTCTTTTCTGTGTCTTGTAGGTATCGTAATATTCTCGGAGATTCTTGGGTTCACCGACGCGAACCGATGCAACCCGCGGTCCCCGCATTTTTGACGTACCAAAGACTTCTCTTTCCAGACGGATAATGACATCAAGAAACCGTTCTGGCGACTGCTCTTCAGCAACATACCCATCTGAAATCGCTATAAAATTAATCAATCGCTCCAGATCCGGATAGAATTGTTGGAACTTCTGGAGTGATTCTTCATGTATCTTCCGTTCGTATTCTGTCATCTGTTCGATGTCTCTATAGACTTCAGCATCGACCAAATTTTTTAACGACCGTACCCGCGTGAGCACATCGGCTTCAGAGTGAATGCCCATGATTTTTTCAGCATGAGACAAAATTTGCTCTTTCAACTTTTGGATGTGCACATCAAGGGGTACGGTTTCATCCACCTTATATTGATATTCTGCTGCAAGCGTCTTGAATATCGCGACACCGACCCGCCGCAACCGTTCATAGCGTTCAATCGGCGTGCGCTCCTCAGGCGGGAAAATGTTCCGCTCCAATTCCGTAAGTGCAGCATCAATGTCGTTCCACATGTCCTGTGGGTAATGGTATTTGATCCCAATGGGAACAACATAAAGCGGTTTGTCAAGCTCCGCTTTTACGATATCGTCCAAAGCCCAAAAGCAAAGCTGCACGATACCTCGCTCAAAACGCATAACAGTATCATTCTGCCGTGAAATCTCGCCTTCCGCGAAGATAACAAGGGACGAGTTGCCTTTTGATAGGAGCTCCCGCGTTGTGCGGAACGCGTTCCGGTCCGCGGTGCCACGCACGATGGAATACGCCCCGAACCGTTGCATCAGAAAACCGCGTAAGCCACCGAATGTCCCTTTGCCATAGGTCTCCCTTGCAGTCATATAGTAGTACTGCTGAGAGAGTTGTTTGGACAAGAGGAACATAACCGCAGGATCCGCATGTGCCGCATGATTTGGGGCTAACACGGTCGGATATCCATCCGTCATTTTTACACGGTCAATGGATTCTGGATCAATATCCAACGTTAACCCTTTTAAATACAACCGATTAATAAGCGGTATGAGAGATTGCGCAATTCGAATTGCGGTCGTATTCGGTTTCGGGGGTTTAAAATCTAACATTGCGTGCTACCGTTGTGTCACACGGTATACTTGCTACGGTTAGGGTACTGCTACCTTTGGATACAGTATACGGAATATGCCTACGACTCTTAAAGACTCGGCGGATAGCAACAGATTATCTCCATTGGTGTATCGCCCGTGCTAACAATATCGTAACCCGGTAAGCATCGTGGAATAAAGACGGATTTGCCGCGTTTGAGTGGAACATCGTTAAAGTCGCCACGCAGTACGCCTTCGCCACCTAAAGTTACAAGCGCATAAAAGCCTTGATCTGCAGGCATGTTCAACGTCGAACTCACTGTCAGACGCGAGCATCCGAAGAATTTCGAGGCTTCCTCTGGCACGATTCGATCCTCGCGGTCATCACCTTCGCCGCGGACGAGTTCCGGCGTGCGTCGAATGTAGTTGTTCAGATAATCCAATTCGAGTTTATCGAATTCAGCGGCATCTACGGCGAGATCCCATCCGAGACCGAGGTGCCCATCATCTCTTTCAAACGGAAAACCTTCCCATTCCGCGAGAATGTTCCAGTCGGTAGGTTCTTGCGGTTCGAGAACACAGAGTCCTGTCCCAAGTGAATGGACAATCGGGGTACGTAAAAAATAAACTTCCCCGACCTTGGGTTCCACAACATGCATGAGACTTCGTAGCGTTGGCACATCCTGTGCTTCCATCAGACGGCGGAACTCGGCTTTGTCTATTGCTTCTTTCCAACCGATCCATGCCTTCGCACCCGGACGGGTGCCGATGAGGATCCATGCCTCATTCTTACCGAAGGGTGAATTGAGATGTTTCTGCGAGAAGTCGGGGTTTGGATGCCAATGGATAGGGATGTGCGCGCCTTCGCCGACATCAAAAATTTTAAGAAGCACACCTAATTCAGTGCCATACTTATCAACGTGCGCGCTACCGAGCGTTTCTTCTGGAAATGCGTCCAATAATGCTTTCAGTAACACCACCTCACCGCTCGGAAGTTCGATACGGCTGAGTCCTTTGTCGGGTGGATTGTCTCTGCCGGGCGTAATTGCCCGGTTCGTGGAAAAAATCCATTCTTCGGAGTAATAGTCGTCTTTCGGGTCGGGTTCACCCATAAACTCAGCACGAAGTTTTCCGCCGTTATAGAAATGTAAGTAAGTATTCGGTGCTAAGGCGATGGGCGCGTTTAGCATTGACTTTAGTTCATCTTGTGATGCCATACTGTTTCCTTTCTTTAACTTTACGAACTAAGGGGATAAATTTTGGTTTCCCTCGTTTGAAGTCAGTCTATCATTTTAGACAGGTTTTGTCAAATCAATTTTTGGGTGTGTCTTGCCGTATTCATGGTCATACCTATTGGTAGGTGCGGTTCGAAACCGCGCCGAATCTTAGTCCCGAACCTCGCCTATCCCAAAACCGCTCTTGAGTTCTGTAGGAACGGCATATCTATAGAAAACGTTGAAAAGAAAAATTTAGCACCATAAGGACAGCATGTTTATAGTTTTGGAGGTAGTTTGGAAGGATAGATTTAGACTTCGGTCCTACTGCCACATCAGCATTCATTTGTTATAGAATCCATGACCGTATATGATTAGCAATCACTTCAATATCAGTTATGGTTCCATCCGCAATCTTAAAACCGAGATCAATAATGGAATCTTCAATGTCAAGACGCAGCGTACAACCGTTAAATTCTAAAAACAAGATCGCACAATTTAGACCGGTACGCTTATTCCCATCCAAAAATATATGTCCGGTAATGATGTGATGCGCATACACAGCAGCTTTTTGGGATAGGGTGGGATAGAGTTCTGTATTACCAAACTTTCCGCGAATCGCCTCAACCAAATAGTGTAATCGACTTTCATCCAGCAAATGGTAGGTCCCAACATGTCCCTCGGCAACTTCCAGGATCTCCGCAATTGTCAAATATCTCATAGGTTACCGAGGGTTTTCCACGCGCGATCGTAGTTTCGTAACGTTTCGTCTAAGGCGGTGGCACTATTTATCCCGATACTGCTGGCAGTTTTCATATCTGATTTTGCTTTTTCCACTTCTCTGAGGTGCAACCACATCTTGCTGCGCCTATAATAAGCATCAGCATAATCGGGCTTGAGTTCTATTGCTTTGGTATAGTTTTCAATGGCAAGTTTAAGCTCACCATTTTTGGCGTGAACTAAACCTCGGTTGTAATATGTCTTGGCACACTCTTGATTAAGTTCTTTCGTTATTTTCTCCATAATCTGCCTCTTCTCAACAGTTTAAACCTATGCTAATGCCTCTTCAAGTTGTTCTACCGCATCAATGGCATCCTCAAGTTCTTTTCTGTAGATGTTCCCAATTGCATCGTGGCTAAGGGATTTAAGATGATAACATATAAGATGGACAAATGTCAACCGAATATGAGTAGAAATCGGAAGCATATAGTCTCAGGTTTTTGAGGTAATTTTGGAAAGGATCGCGACCGATAGGTCGCTCCTAAAGAAGAAAGCGGAATTCTGGATTCAGGGATCCTGAACGGTAAATCTGAAAAAAATTGCACGCTACAGCATTTTGGGTTATAATAGTAAAAGTGTTCATGTCTACCGACCTATGACAAACTTCAAAAATCGAAAAGGACAAGCAAAATAATGACAAAATCCAAAAGTAGGACACAGGTAGCAGCACGAAACTTGATAATCTATGCTTTTCTTCCCTTGACACTCTCCTTCTGCGTGCTTGCACTATCCCAAGAATCAACCCCTGATGTCGAAACCATCATCAAGAAAATAGATCAACTCTATCGTAGCGAAACCAGCCACGCCGAGATGGAGATGAACATCGTCACACCGCATTGGGAACGCACCTTGGCGATGACGGTTTGGTCAAAAGGGATGGACAAGACCTTTATCCGAATTACGGCACCGAAGAAGGAACAGGGCGTCGCGACACTGCGCATCGGGAATGAGATGTGGAACTACCTCCCCAAGACAAACAAAGTGATGAAGATTCCGCCGTCGATGATGATGGGGTCGTGGATGGGTTCCGATTTCACGAATGACGACTTGGTTCGGGAGTCGTCTATGCTCGACGATTACACCTATCAGTTTGTTACACCCGAAGACGCAACCGCGGGTCATCTCTATGTCCAACTCGTACCGAAAGAGGATTCCGCAATCGTCTGGGGAAAGATCGTCGCAGCCGTGCAAGCCAGCGATTATTTGCCGGTCTGGCAGCGTTTCTATGACGAAAAAGGAAACTTAATGCGGATTATGAATTTCAAAGAGATTAAGCCCTTCGGTGATAAAATCGCACCTTCTGTAATGGAGATGATCCCCCAAAACAAAGAGGGACACAAAACGGTTGTTCGATGGATGAACGCTACATTCGATTCAGGCATTGACGATAAAATCTTCACGCGTCGCAACCTTCAGAGAAGAAGATAGGCTGCGGCACACGGGTTACAGCACACGGCGTGGATTCTCCTACTACTTTGCACTATGATACTTAAAATCGCGTTTCGTAACATCTTTCGCCAAAAGCGGCGGACAATCCTCACCGCACTCGCAATGATTGTCGGTTTTACGCTCTTGTCGCTAACCATCGGTTTATCTGATGGCGCGTACGGCGGTATTATTGAGATGTTCACACGAAATCGCACCGGGCATATTCAGGTACACCGCGAAGGGTATCTCGATAAGCCGTCGCTCTATGAGACAATCGATGGCTATACTACCATTGGTGAAACCATTCAGGATACTGCCGGAGTTGACGCGTGGACACCGCGTGTGTACGCAGCCGGACTCGGTTCGGTCGGTGAAAAGAGTACGGCTGTCCAAATCATTGGTGTGGATGTAGCACGAGAGATTCAAGCGACGCGATTTGATAAAAAAGTAATTGAAGGCAGTGTGTTAGCAGAAACGGCTTCGCACGAAGCGGTTATTGGGAAAGGTTTAGCGAAGATTCTCTCTGCGAAGGTTGGTAGTGAAATTGTGATTTTTTCGCAGGGTGCGGATGGCTCACTCGCGAACGATTTGTATAAAATCGTTGGGATCGTAGAGAGTGGTGATGACGTAACAGATCGAACGGCGTGTTATTTACACATTGAAGATGCTCAGGAATTGTTTGTGCTTGCGGGGCGCGCCCATGAAATCGTTGTGATTGTCTCAAATATCAATCAGGTGGATAAAATTACAAACGCAATCGAAACACGCCTCAATGATGCGACGCTTGATGTCGCACCGTGGCAAGTGGTCGCCAAATCCTTTTATCGTGCCATGAAAGCCGATCAACAGGGAGATGCGATTTCTCGCTGGGTGATTATGCTCATTGTGGCTATTGGAGTCCTAAATACGGTGCTGATGTCAGTGCTGGAGCGGACGCGTGAATACGGCGTGCTGAAGGCAGTCGGGACAAAACCTATGCAAATTTTCTGGCTTGTCATCTGCGAAGTGGTGGTCATAGCACTTGGCAGTATCTGTGTTGGCACGCTTCTTGGGATCTTCGTTAATTATCTGCTATCCATATACGGTATCACATATCCCGAAGAAATTACCTTCGGCGGTATGAAATTCAAGACGTTGTACGCTGTAGTCAACGTCCGCTGTCTGATTATTCCGGCTATTACCGTTATGCTATCCGCAGCGGTCGTCAGTCTGTTCCCTGCGATAAAAGCCGCCCGAATCATGCCCGCACAGGCGATGCGGACACATTAAAACAGTTGTCAGTCATCAGTTATCAGTTGTCAGAAAGAGTATTTCTTTTTTTCATAACTTAGGACTTACGCAGCCTGCTCCTTTGAGCATCGGACTTTATAGTTTGTGTGTCTTTGTAGCACAAACTTTCCAGTTTGTGTCAGAAGGACATCTGTATTTTTGCGAGAGTTCCCATCTCACAGGACGGGCTACGGAAACTACAATTGCGTAAGTCCTGATAACTAATAACCGATAGTCGACAACCGTTAATCATAAAAGGTCTTTAATTCTGTAAATCTTAATTCAGACAGTGGACACTACATGCTATCTATTTCTTAATCCTCATTGGAATACTCCAAGAGTTAGCGATTTGTTACAAGTAAACCTCTTAACTGACAACCGACAACTGACAACTGATAACCAAAAACTATGTGGTTGATTTTAGTAAAACTTGCATGGCGAAATATCTTTCGGAATAAACGCCGCACCCTCATCGCTGCAACAGCGATCGGCATCGGACTGACTGCTCTGATTTTTATTGATGCCTTCATGATGGGCATGCAAGAGACGATGATTCGGACAGCCACCGCTTCTTTCCTCGGCGATGCACAGATTCATCGGGAAGGTTTTCGAGACGAACAAGAAGCATCCATGACGATTCAAGCACTTGATGAAGTGACCGCGAGCCTTGCTGAAGAAACCATCGTCCAACACTTTACGCAAAGAGTCCTCGTCACCGGTATGATTACGTCCCCAGCGAATGTCAGTACGATTAATCTCGTTGGCGTTCGTCCATCAACAGAGAAATTCCTGTCCTTAATTGATGATGCGATAACGGAAGGTGCCTATTTTGAAGGGGAGAATAGCCGCGATGTTGTCATCGGTGCAAAACTTGCCGAAATCTTAGAAATCGGGCTTGGGGACCGCGTAGTCGTGACGGTCGCGCAGGCTGCTACTGGAGAACTCTCCCAAGAGATGTTCCGTGTTTCGGGAATCTATCACTTCGCCGACGAAGCGATGAACAGCGGTATGGCGTTCGTTCGGATCCAAAAAGCACAAGAGATGCTTGCCATCGGTAACAGTGTACACGAAATCGCGATTAAATTCACTTCCATCGCCTACTCACAAGATACTGCACTCCCATTTTGGGACACCTATTCCCAGCACGGCAACGAAGCATTAAGTTGGACAGAACTTATGGCGCAATTGACCATCGTGTTAGAAATGACGAAATACACTAAATACATCATGGGCGTTATATTGTTTGGTGTCGTTATTTTTGGAATTATCAACACACTTTTCATGTCGTTGTATGAGCGAATGTTTGAATTTGGTGTTTTACGGGCTGTCGGAACCCGACCTTTCGGAATGGCGCGCGTTATCTTGTTTGAAGCAGGTGCCTTAGCAATTGTGAGTATTGTATTAGGAACGATACTCGGGTTCCTTGTGACAGCACTATTGGCATATACCGGTATTGACTATACTGGTATTGAGATGATGGGCGTGACAATGCAGGAATTCATCCGCCCAATCATGACAGTTGAGCAGTTTATCATTTATCCGATATGGGTCTTTGTTTTTACCATCATTGCTGGACTGTACCCGGCGCGACACGTAGCGAAAATGGCACCCGTAGACGCAATGCGGCGGAGTTTTTAGAGGAATAGTTATCAACTATAAAAAAATGGAACACACACACAAAACGAATGTCATCGTCACGGAAGGTGTGACAAAGGTTTACGCAGCAGATGGTATTCCCGTCAATGCTCTTAATGGTATCAATTTAACCATCGAATCCGGAGAATTCACGGCACTGGTGGGTCCCTCTGGGTCGGGCAAAACCACCTTCCTCAATATCATTTCTGGGTTGGACAGTCCCACAGAAGGAAAAGTGTGGCTTGCTGGTAAAGTGCTATCAGAAATGAGCGGCAATGAACTCTCTGACTTTCGACGGGATAACATCGGGTTCATTTTTCAGGCTTACAACCTAATCCCCGTGCTGACAGTTGAGGAAAACGTTGAGTATATCATGCTTTTAGCGGGAGTCCCGAAAGCAGAACGGCACGAGCGGGTTATCGCAATGCTCAAGGCAGTGGGGTTAGAAGGGGTTTCTGACCGGAGACCAACGCAACTTTCAGGTGGACAGCAGCAGCGGGTCGCAATCGCGCGCGCGATGGTCTCTGAACCTACAATTATCCTCGCCGACGAACCGACTGCGAACCTCGATTCCAAAACAGGTGCCGACCTACTTGAGATGATGTATCGTCTCAACGTCGAAACCGGTATGACGTTCATCTTCTCAACCCACGATCCGATGGTCATGGAGAGCGCACAACGTCTGATTACACTTCGTGACGGACGCGTAGATACTGATGAAGCTAAGTAGTCGTCAGTTTTCAGTTCTCGGTTGCCGGTTAAGAGGGATAAGAGTTTTTCGATGAGAAAAGTTCTGGCATTCACCATCTGTTTGATGACAACGCCATTTGTAGGCATCTCCGATGCTGAGTTTCAAGTTGCGGGTTACTACAAAAATTTTTCCACCGCCTTCAATTCACCACTTCCAAATACACCGATGATGGGAATCGTGGTCAACCGACTCCGTCTAAACCTCTCCTACGCACCAACAGATTCACTTTCTTATGACTTTGCTTACGATTTTACGCCTCGGATTCAAGACCCTTTACTCTTTTCTCAATCTCCTATTGCTGTTGGCATCGCTTCCTCCCGTTACCGCGTTGCTGATTTTGATTCGCCGATCTACCCCAGAGCGGATGAACCTGCTGGCAGTGTTGGTATTTACCATAATCTTGATCGCGCTGCTGTTCAGTTCAGCACAGATTTCGCGGATTTCTCCATCGGTCGAGACGCGATTGCGTGGGGGAGTGCTCGGATCGTGAATCCAACCGATGTTGTCGCTCCTTACACCTACGATCAACTTGACACTGAAGACCGCGTTGGCGTAGACGCACTACGCATCCGAATTCCGATAGGTATTATGGGAGAAATAGATACAGGATACATTTTCGGTAATAAATTTAATTTTGATAAAAGTGCTGTTTTTCTCCGCACGCAATTGAATGCCGTAGAAACGGACTTTTCAATCTTGTTACTGGAATTTCAGAGGGATTTGCTTCTCGGTTTAGATGTAACCCGCGGCATCGGCGGTGCCGGATTCTGGTTGGAAACGGCTTACGTATTTACTGAACCGTTTGATAATGTGCCGGACGCAGTGGAAAACAACTATCTGCGAACTTCTGTTGGCTTGGACTATAGTTTCGGTGGAGAAACTTATACGTTTATTGAATATCACTTTAATGGAGCAGGTGCAAAGAAACCCGAAGATTTTCTTACCAATTTAGAGCAACCGGCGTACACTCGCGGCGGTGTCTATCTGCTCGGCACGCACTACCTTGCCCCCGGCGTTACGCATCAATTAACACCGCTCATCAGTTTGAGTGGACAAATACTACTCAATCTATCTGATCCATCAACTTGGATCGCGCCACAGATCGCATATAATGTCGCAGAGGATATTCATCTTTCTGTTGGAGGCTTCATCAGCATTGGCAAACGACCCAAAAACGGTGAATCACCCGAATTTCAATCGGAGTTTGGCAGTTATCCGAATCTTTTCTTTTCCTCATTCCATGTCTATTTCTGATTGTCTCAATTCCCTTTCCCTAACAATACGGATACCGTCCACAACTTCTTCTCGAATGTAGCGGTGATGTCGGCTTTCTGCTTGGGTGAATCCCGACGTATATGGTAATCCTGCGCTGGAAGGCACCGGTTCTGGTAAACACGTCGTACGGTTCCTTCATCACCAAAGTATTCCCTATCACGCTGCAGTGCCCTATCCAGAATCACAGAAGTATCCACCTCTATCCAGATCGTAAGATCCCACCAATGATAAAGTTCACTTCGTAGCAGAAAGACTCCTTCAACGAGAACGATGCCATACGAATTTGAACAAACTGAAGATGATTTGTTCTTAGCGTTCTCAAGGGTCCGTACAAGTGCAGCGTAATCAAAAGCATCTTCAAAGTATTCAAGGGGTTCAGATGCATTCGATGCCCTTAGGTGACGGGGGATTAGGAACGCGTCCATTGTGAGCAAAGTTACACACAAATTGAGATGATTTAGCTGCGCGTGCACGGCAGCAGCAAGTGTTGACTTTCCCGCACAATCGGGCCCGCTCAAGGCAACCAATTGCGGTGCACGAGATTGTGAATAACATGTCTCGATTCGCTGAGCGACGTACGCTGCAAATTCATTTTGAGACATCCGTTGATTTGCCATACCTATCTATCCCTTCAGGTACCATCCGCAACAATGCAGCCGATTTGTCAAGGCACCCACAGCGTAAACGCTGGGGAAACCTGTGCTTCATAACAGTTTGCCATCTTTGGTCTTACATCTGCTCCACAACGGGATCGCAAGCAGCCCGTAAAATGTTTATTGCAGCGTTTATGTCTCGGTCGTGGTGAGAACCACATTCGGGACATGTCCACTGCCGCTCTGAAAGAGAAAGATTTTCGTTTCGGTAGCCACAATCACTGCACGGTTTAGTTGTGGCAGTCCACTGTCCAACTTGACGGAACTCACGCTTATGTTTGAAACACTTGAATG